>MZGQ01000069.1 GCA_002085115.1 Desulfococcus sp. 4484_241 | reverse complement strand
TCCTGCCGAGAGTACCCGCCTTCAGCATCTTTTTGAGCTCCTGCTGTCCTTCCTTCAGCCGTGCGTCAAACTGTTTTCCCGTCCAGATGGCCTCAAGGCTCTTTACAACGGTATCCCTGGCGGCAATATCTCCTCCGGCTGCGGCAAACACCGCGGGTGGCAGGGCAAAGACCGGCACCATTGTAACGAGGCACAACAACATGAGAGGCAGTCTCCTGCCGAAACGAAAAGCAGCAACAAACATGGTTCCTCCTCCTCTATAAAAGGTCCGTGGGATCAATTAATCCCTTGTGGCTTGTAAACTTCAGCAGGTAAAGCGAGAGATCGGGAATGTAGGTTATAAGGATAAGACCTATCACCAGGACTATGAAAAAGGGAATGACCGACTTTAATATCGTAGGAAACGATTTGTTGAATTTTATGGACGAGATAAACAGACTCATCCCCACGGGAGGGGTGATAAAGCCAAGTTCGAGATTGGCCAGGAAAACAATGCCGAGGTGCACGGGGTCTATATTGTACCGGGCCGCAATGGGAACGATTATGGGCACTACGATGGCGCATGCTGAAAATATGTCCATCATCATGCCGACAAACAGGAGAAAAATATTCAGCATAAGGAGAAACGTATACTTGCTTGTTACGTGGCTGCAGATCAGGGAGAATATTTTTTCCGGCACCGAAAGGGTCACAAACGCATCGGTAAGCCCCAGGGCCATGCCCACTATTATCAGGATCGAACCGTTCATGATCATGCTGCGGCGGATTACGTCTATAAGCTTGCGTACATCCATATCACGGTTGATAAACATCTCCACGATCAGAACATAGGCGGCTGCGATCGACGCTGCCTCGGGCGCGGAAAACAGGCCTCCCAGTATGCCGCCGATGATAAAAAAGGGAAGGGGAAGCTCCCACGCAATATCCATGGTCGCGGCAATCACCTCGCTCCATTTAAAGCCTTGCCGCTTTGAGCCCGGTCTCGGGTGCTTCGCACCGAAGAATAAGGTATATATCCACATCAGAATCACCAGCAGCACGCCGGGAATCAAACCTGCCACAAACATGTCCTCCACATTAAGGGGAGTCTGCTGGCTGGCTATAACACCGTAAAGAATGAGGGGAAGACAGGGCATGAACAGGGTACCAAGGCTTCCGCATGTGGTCAAAAGGCCGAGGGTGAAATGCTCCGGGTAGTTATCCTTCATAAAAGCAGGATAAAGCAACGTCCCGATCGCAACGATAGTGATGGCGCTTGCACCGGTAAAAGCCGTGAATATGGAGCAGCCGATCAGGGCGACAAGAGGAAGCCCTCCTGGAAGCCATCCCAGGAGAGCGTTGGTTAAACGAAGCATCTTCTCCGGGACCCGGCTGTCTGCAAGCAGGTAGCCTGAAAAGATGAACAACGGTATAGCCACGAACACCGGCATGGATGTGAGCCTGTAAAAATCGGTAAACACCGTTGCAGGAGAGATGTGGAGAACGAAATGAAAACAGGCAAAAGCCGCGCCGCCGATGATTATAAAAAGCGGCTCTCCGAATACAGCAAGCAGACCAAGGCCCAGAAAAACCATTAATGTGATGAAATTCACTCAGCCCTCCGTTTCTGCAGTTGTATCACTGCCCCCGTTTTCTTTTTATCTCGTTTAAATCATTGAGAAAACAGATAAAAAATTTGTATGACATGGAAAGAAAACAAACCGGAAATATCAGCACGATAACCCATTCAGGCGTATTTATGTCCCGCACCATCTTGCCGACGCCTTTTGCAACCATCATGTAGTGACCTGAAAAGAAAAAGAAAGAGAGACATGCTACGCCTGCAATAAGACTCAGCAGCGAGCTCAGCCATATGTTATAGGGGAATTTCAGGATTCCCTGGAACAGATCGATATTTATATGACTCCTCTCGAAGCTGGAAGTGGCAACGCTTGCCCCCAGAAGAGCCAAAAGCAGCAGGGCAACGTTGTTGTAGGTAGCCATCCAGAGTGAAGAAGAATCAAAAAAATTGCGCATAATCACCTGTATGAACGCGAAAACAACCAGCGACATCAGCAGGATGACAATGGCCGTCAACTCGATGTTGTAGATAATCCTTTCGATCTTGTGCAGGATTTTCATGGGTCTACAAGCTCCCTTTGCGTTTAAGGTAGTGTCTTGCCTTTGCCTTGGCTATCTGGTTTATCAGTTCTATCTCAGGGATTAACCGGTCAGGGGCGTCAGCCACGGACTGCCAGATCTGACGGGCTTCGTTGCTGTCCGTAACATAAAACCTTGCATAGTAAACCTTCGACAGAAGAAACTTGCCGTCATTCATTTTGGAGATGGCGTCAAAAGCCTTTTTTGCCTTTTCCCTGTCGCCGCCAAAGGCGGGGGGAAGCATGCTGTTTGCAACACCAACGAACAGGTTGGCAAACCCGTAAAAATAGTCGCTGTCTATGGAGACGGCCTGGCTGGCCATGGCCCTGACGTTGCCAAGGTCTATGGCAATCATGGGATCATCCACGTTTAGAAGCACGTTGGCACCCATGCTGGCCAGGGTCCACACAAGGGCAGGCAGGTATTTTTCGCTCTTTATACAGCGCACGGCCTCGCTTATTCTTTCGCCGTTTTCAAGCGCCTTGCGAAAACACCTGTTGTGCTTTAACGCGCGGATACCAAATTCAGTACCCCGCGCATAAAGAGCCGTGGCCCGATTCGGAGACTCATCCTCGATCATCATCCCGAGCCCCACATAAGCCTTTACAGCCATGGTTAAAAGAAGCATATCATCGGGCGATGTCTCGAGCATGCCGTTTAAAAGCATGATCGTGCCGGGAAGCCCTTCCCTGGCAAGTTCGAGGTTGCCCTCCCTGAAAAGAGAGGTTTCCATGTTCTCAAGGGCCGGGTGCGCAATGGTTATTCCGGTGCGCATCATGTGGGTACACCCGGATGCCGTCATAATGGCGACAACAAGAACAAAAAGAGGTAATACTCTGCGTTTAAAAGGGGGCATGACTCTCTCCTGTGGTATAATTAATACTGTTTTTTGAAAAAAGCCGCCACAAGCCTTACGGAGTTCCAGGCTGTAAAAACGGCTTTGCTTTTAAAAACACAGGCATTATCCGGGACAGCTTTCATAAAGCAAAACAGGAAAAAATGTTTATTGTCACTTTAAACTTTAAACTTTGTAAATAATAACATACCGGTTGTCAACAGTTTTTTGCACAAGCCCGGTTACTGTAGCCAAAACCCGGCTACCTGCCTTTCCTGTACTCTTTGAGCGCTTTTATGACCTTGTCTGCGAGTTCCTTTGGATAAGCCTTTCCGGCAAGTTCCTCACGGACCTTCTTCCCGACAGTTTCAAGAAGCTGCATGTCGGATGCCGGAAGGTACACGGCCTTCATCCCACACTTGGTCTCAAACGCCTTGAGGCTCTTTGTCTCGTAGCTCCGCACCTGGGTTTTCCATTCGGGTTCCAGCGAGTTCACCTCGAAGACCAGCAGTTCCTGGATATTATATGCAAGGGTTTTGGAAATGCCGAACCTCTTTCGCAGCTGTTTCCTTACACGGGTGCTGATAATAACGGCCGCGGGCGAGTAAAGCAGCGCCGGCTTTATGTAATAGTTCATATACTGGTAGGCCTGCATTCCCAGCATCCAGGTTGGAGGCGCAAGGTTAGTGTCGGCAAGGCCGCTGCTTAAGGAAGACACCACTTCGGGCACGGCCACGGGGGTTGCGTTGATTCCCAGCTCCTTGTACAACGTGGTTTCAACGATGCCGAACCATGTCAGGGGTTTTTGTCTTCCAAGGTCTGCGAGGCAAGATACCTGGTTTTTTGAAAATATGTAAAAAAACCCGGTATCAAGAATGGCGGCAAGTATGTAGCCCCTCTTTTCAAAAGCACTGTCGAGCCGTTTCCTGAGCTTTTCCTCTACGTAATCCACCTCGTCGTAATTTCTGAAAAGACCGGGAATCAGAAACACCGACGTCTCCGGGGATGCCGCCAGTATGCCAAGAGCGGTACACCCGCACCCTTCAAGCTGGCCAATATCCATTTTCCTCAGGATATCGGTGTCTTCGCCCATGACCCCGCCACCGTACAGCTTGATAATCACCTTGCCGCCGGAGAGCTCTTTCATCTGGGGAATAAGCATGGTTTGAGGTACGTTCAGCCATGGCGTGCCCTCCGGAGCCAGGGTGGCTATCTTCAGCTCCATCCTTTTTCCCTCGCCGATAACGGAGGAGCAGGACTTCCATGTTATCCTCCTTACATCTTCCCATTCAAGGTAAGGGGAAAACACCCCGGCAAAACGATCCGGCAGCTCTTTAAGAATATACCTCGTCGTTTTTTCATGGTTAAATATCGGTAAAATCGCCTCTTCAATGGCTCTTTCGATGTCGGCCTTTTTTACCGCGCCCGACTCAAGCATCGATATGAGCGCCTTCCTGCGTTGCTCAAGTGCGGGACTGATCTCTTTGCCCGTTAACATCACGGCCATGATCTGCTCGACCGTTGAACGAACCTGGGCCGCGGTAAGCGCAGCGGCAACACTGCCGGACACGGTTAAAACTGCCGAAAGCCCGAAAATAATAAAGATCCATGCATACCCCCTGCCAATTTTTCGAAATGTTCCCCCCTCCATGGCACACCTCCCTGGTTTTATGAGGATTCGTGTTTGCCTGTTTTGCACCAGCAAAACAGCCCATAGCCTTTGGCAACACTGTTGCCTGATGGAAACAATGTTGCGGGGGCGAACTTGGAGTTCGCTCATCGATAAACGAACCAGTGATCTGCCCCTGCATAATCATGCCGCGCCTTGCAGATGCGGCCGAATCAACTCAAAATATCCGGTTTGTATGAACCCTTTATTCTACCCGGGAGCCCCCGTTTCCCCTATACTCCTTTAACGCAGCTAAAGCCTTCTCCAGCAGGTCCCTGGGATAAGCCCTGCCGACGAGTTCCTCCCTGACCCTTATACCGGCCTCTTCGATAAGCCGCATATCAGAATCGGAAAGAGTAACAGCCTTCATGCCGCATTTTTTCACGAATGCCTTGAGGCTCTTTGCCTCGTAACTCCGGATATTCGCTCTCCACTCAGGCTCCAGCGCTCTGACCTCGTGCACCAGCAGCTCCTGGATATTAAACGCTAATGTACGTGATATGCCGAACTTTTTTGCCCATTTTTCCCTTGCATGTGTGCTGACGATCACCGCACCCGGAGAATAAAGCAGCGGCTGTTTTATATAGTAATTCTCATACTGGTATGCCTGCATGCCAAGCACCCATGCGGGCGGTGCGACATTGGTATCTATAAGGCCGCTGCTGAGGGATGACACCACTTCAGGCGCGGCAACCGGCGTCGGCTTTATTCCCAGCTCTTCGTACAGCGCAGTCTCGATCGAACCGAACCATGTGCCTATTTTGCTCGTGCGCATGTCAGCGATCGATGCTATCCTGTTTTTCGAAAACATGTAAAAAAAACCGCTGTCTATCAGGGCAGCAAGTATATAGCCCCTTTTCTCACACGACCTGTCGATACGCTTCCTGATTTTTTCAGAAACATAGTCAACCTCTTTGTAATTTCTGAAAAGACCAGGAATCAGAAACACCGACATATCAGGCGACGCCGCAAGTATACCAAGAGCTGTACACCCGCAACCTTCAAGCTGGCCCACATCCATCTTTCTTAAAATATCGGTGTCCTCCCCCATGATTCCGCCGCCGTAAACTTTCATGAATATCTTGCCGCCGGTAAGCCCGGCCATTTGGGGGAACAGGTTCTTCTGTGGAAAATTCAGCCACGGGGTGCCTTCCGGTGCGATCGAGCCTATCTTGAACTCCATCCGTTTCCCGTCGCCAATGGTGGATGCCACCTCTTTCCATATAATTTTTCTTGCCTCATCCCACTTGACAAAAGGCGCAAAGATACTGTCAAAACGGGCAGGGAGCTCCTTTAGTATGTACCTGGTTGTCCTCTCGTGTTTTAATACCGGGAGAACAGAGGACTCAACAGCATGCCTGATAGCAGACTTGCTTATGGCGCCTGCCTCTGCCATCGAAATGAGGTCTTTTTGTTTTTGTCTGAGAGATCGGCCGGGCTCTCTGCCGGTAAAAAGCGATGCCATGGTTTGCCCGACAACTGCTTCGACCTGACCAGACTTTAACTGCGAGGCCTGGCAGGTTATCCCTCCTGCCAAAAACAGTGAAAGCGAACATCCACCAACAAGCACCAGGTGCAATATTTTTTTCATTTTTGCTGCTCCCATGACTGAATCCGTCCTTTTTTCCCTACGCTTCACAAACAAACACCCCTGTCGATCAAGCACTACACCTGCCGGCAACAGAAAAAAATCAACGCTTTTTGTTGTAAACACCGTTCACCAAGGCGCAAAGAAAAAAACTTTTACATAAGCACAAAGAGGGACAGAAACTCTCACAACCCGAAAAATAACCTATTACCATCTTGGGAAAAACATGTCAAAGAAATACCGTTAAATGGCCTGTAACCTGTGAAGAATAACGGCGCATTGTGCAATGCTGCATCTACACGGGTTTTTTTACAGACAGCTCCGGGGCCGGGCCGTACATAAAGTTGCGCACGATCGAGAACATTATGACAAGCACCTCATACGCAGACAGCCACGGGTCCTGCCGGTGTAAACGTTCTATAATGCCGCTGTTTTTCTTCATGTTCAGTTTTATCCTGTGGATCCTTTCAAGCGCGGCAAATGACGAGGGATCATCTGCCTTTTTATCTTTGATCTTGTTCATCACATCGGCAAGTTTCTCAGGGGAAACCATGTAAAGCTGTTCCCTGTTCTGTTTGTTTTTAAAAAAGGACTGCCGGCTTATAAGAGTTTTTACAAGCTTGTCGCAGAACCTGTTCTCCCGCTCAAGCTCATCTGCCAGCATGTTGTAAACAACGTATTGCGGCAAAACCCTTACAGCCGAAAGGCGGTGCTTGTTCGTTTCCGTTTTTTCCAGAAACTCCTCTATGGCACATGGCCAGAAACGCTGATTTGCCGTTTTTATCAGCTGCTCCATGGGCCGGGCAGACTTGATCGCCTGTTGTATCATACGCGTCAGCGCAACAACCTGCTTTGCCGTCTTGAGAAACAGGTACTCATCGATTATAGTCCCGTAAATCATGGCCACCACGGCAAACCAGTCCTGCAGGTAGAGCGCCCTGCGAAGATCCCTGTAGACCGCAACAATCGTACTGTTCTTGAACAGGTGCAGGGGGGTCGCATAAAACGGGGTTCCACCGAGAGGCGGCTGTATTATGGTGTTTCCGGATTCAGGGGCAAAATCGACCGCGGTTTCAACATCTATAAGTCCTATCCTGAAAGCATCCGGCGATGACAGAAAGTATGGGTACCTTTCCGTATCGCCCGCCACCAGAAGATTGTCCGGCTTGATGTCCCGTATGGCGATACCTTTTTGCATAAGCCATGCAAGAAGCTCGAGTGTGTTTGCTATAACCCCCTCCATCTGGAGCTTGTGCTGTGAAAACGATGTTTCTTTTAAAAAATTATCCACCATGGCAAGATACTCGTCCACGGCTTCCCTGTTTTTTTTTACAACATCCTTTAAAAGGGCGTTGAGCTGAGAAACGAACGTATCGGTAAGATCGGCTCCGTTAGGCTTGATCTCCTCTCCTGCCAGGTAGGTAAAGAACCAGCGCTGAATCTTGTAGAGCAGAACCGATGGAACGGCACCGGAACGTATGAGCAGCTTTCGAACACCACGCTCATACTCTGAAAAAACATGCTCAAGGCCAGCCCCGACACCGGCGTTTTCCATTCCATACCGGCCCTCGAACTTTTCAAAATCGCCTATAATGGACGGGTCGGTAAGCAACTCCTCCTTCACCCCCCCCCCAAGATCGTGAAACAGGGAAATAGCGTCGGCCAGGAACACGTACTTGGCAAGGTCCATGAAAAAGGCAAAGCCGCCGTCAATCTTGAAAAACTCCTGGTACTCGGGGTTTTTGTAAAGTGCCTCAAGGTAAGCAGCTTCCAGCTCATCGGGTCTCATATTTTCACTTCCGGGCAGATTGTAAATCTTTTCCATTATGACAGCGATGCCCGGAACAATGCACTCCCTGGGATAAAGCTTTTTAGCTATGGTCTGCTCTTTTTTTATGCCGCTTATGTACTTGTCAAAATCTGTTATGGGTACCGGCGGGACCTTTACAACGATCTTGTTGTCGTAGATCGCAAGAAAACACTTGCTTTTACTGCCTGTACCCTCTCCGATAGGGCCAAGCGTCATACGCCGCGACTGTCTGACGTTGCCATCAGCCACGCTAAGGCTGTATGTTACAAGGTTCATGCGGACAGATGCCTGCTCAAGCGGCCGTATCTCGGAAGCGGCACCACTGCCCAGGCCAAGCTGGTGTTTGAACAGGGCAAGAAAATACTCAAGCACGCTGTACTTGTCCACGGCCTTCTTTTTTTTATCGTTATCCTGCCCCATTATTCCGTTAAAACATTCCAACTGTTATGTTTGAAGATCGATTTGTGACTGTCTGTCAAAACAGTATCCAAATCCTTTGCCAAACTCAAGAAAAACCACGCTCCCAA
>MZGQ01000068.1 GCA_002085115.1 Desulfococcus sp. 4484_241 | reverse complement strand
CCAAAGTACGTTTCGTGACACGCTTGCCCTGGCGTTTCCCTTCGCGCAGCAAAATAGTCGGTTTAGAGCCCCGATTTGGCACAGTTTCGATATACATGGGAACATATGGAAAAATAAAAAATACCTAAATTCAGCTCTGCCAAGGGCTTACAACGAAAATAAGATGGTTTTTTACTGAAACTTCAGTTACTATAAAATGATACTGACCGGCAAACGTGTCGCCGCGCCGGAACTTGAGGAACATCATATTATAGAAAAGGCCTGTGCGGATAAAGAAGACCTTATGGCCCAGGCCATGGCCTTTGCCCGGACTTTTAATAAAAAAAGAGGCATATTCGGCGAGCACAAGCGCCGACTGCACAAACACATTATTAAAATAATTGACGAGCAAGATCCGGAATTTATCGAACCCTTGAATCTTATGGCGTAAAACATTTCTTTTTTTTGTAAAATAGCGTAAAGTCCAAAAACTTATAAAAGTTAGCCTTCCCCATGGGAAAAGGTTCGGATTAAATCCGGCCCGTCATAGCAGGTATGACGGGCTTTGTGTTTTTTTTATAAATGGAAATGATTCTGTAAATGGAAACAATAAAGAACAAAGAGATACGGAATATCGCTATTATCGCTCATGTGGACCATGGGAAAACCACCTTGGTGGATGCCATGTTCAGGCAGAGCGGATTATTCCGGGAGGGACAGGCGGTTGACGAAAGGCTGATGGACAGCATGGATCTTGAAAAGGAACGCGGGATTACAATAGCTGCCAAAAACTGCTCTGTAACCTGGAAAAATACAAAGATCAACATTATCGATACTCCGGGGCACGCTGACTTCGGGGGAGAGGTCGAGCGCGCCCTGTCAATGGCGGATGGTGCAATTCTCCTGGTGGATGCTTCCGAAGGTCCCCTGCCCCAGACACGTTTTGTTTTAGACAAGGCACTCAGGGCGGGGCTTAAACTCATAGTCGTTATCAACAAGATAGACCGGAGTGACGCCCGTCCCGGCGAGGTGCTCGATGAGGTTTACAGTCTCCTCATAGACCTGGACGCCCTGGATGAACAGCTCGATTTCCCGTTTCTCTATGCAATCGGAAGACAGGGAGTCGCCATGAAATCACCAGAGGAGAGTGCTGACAACCTCCACCTTCTTTTGGACATGATCGTCCAGGAGATCCCACCGCCGGCCTCTTCCGCGGGGGAGCCATTCCAGATGCTTGTCTCGGATTTGAGCTATTCCGATTACCTTGGCCGGCTTGCCATCGGAAAGGTAGTCAACGGATCTGCCGGATCGAAGGAAAACCTTGTCTGCATACATGAAGACGGCAGCATTGTTCCCCTGAAAATCTCCAAGCTCCAGTCTTACAGCGGAATCGGATTGAAGGAAACTGAAAGGGCTGAACCAGGGGATATCATTGTTCTTTCAGGCATAGAGGATGTCAATATCGGGGATACCATCTGTACCGCGGAAAGCCCGAAACCCTTGCCCCGTATTGTCGTGGATGAACCCACCGTGTTTATGAAGTTCACCAAGAATACATCTCCCTTTGCCGGGAAAGACGGCAAGCTGGTCCAGTCGAGCAAGATCGCAGAGCGCCTTAGAAAGGAGAGCCTGCAGAACGTCTCCATCCAGGTGAAGGAATCTCCGGATAATGAAGGCTTTATCGTTAAGGGGCGGGGGGAGTTCCAGATGGCGATTCTGATAGAAACCATGCGGCGTGAAGGGTTTGAATTGTGTGTGGGCCGGCCCCAGGTGATTTACCGGTATGTGCAGGGAGAAAAACATGAACCCATTGAAAACCTTCTGATTAACTGCAAGGAGGCTTTCAGCGGGATAGTTACAGAAAAGCTGTTGAGGAGAAAGGGGATGTTGACCCATATGGCGCACCGGGACAACGGCCGGGTCCGGCTCGAGTTTTCCGTCCCGTCACGGGCATTGATCGGGTACCGGGATGAGTTTTTAACCGATACCCGTGGTACCGGTATTATGAACTCATCCTATGCAGGGTATGAAAAATACCGGGGTGATTTCCCCACCAGGTTTTCAGGCAGCCTCGTGGCTGACCGCCAGGGCAAAGCGGTTCCCTTTGCCCTTTATAACCTGGAGCCCCGGGGGAAACTTTTTATAAGGCCGGGGGATGTTGTTTATGAAGGGATGATCATCGGCGAACACAACAGGGAAAGCGACCTTAACGTAAATCCGTGCAAAACCAAAAAGCTGACAAATATGCGGGCCTCGGGCAAGGACGATGCGGTTACTGTAACGCCGGTACTCCCCATGACCCTGGAAAAAGCCATACAGTTTATACGGGAAGATGAGATGGTGGAGGTAACCCCGAAGGCCATCCGGATACGGAAAACGGTTCTTTCTGCAAAGCAGCGGAAGGCCATGGGGAAGCAGGATGCCGACTGAGCCTTTCATGCATGCAGGCCTTGATTCGAATGATTGGAACCTGCCATACCGTTTTAAATTATCACTTACAACATCTGTTCGATACTGATACTCACCAATTACAAACCCTTTCTTAGATGGCCCATAGTAGCTCGACACGAAATTACAGACAAAATGGCACACTAACAAATTGAGACCGGTGGTAAGGCATATGCTATAGAGGACAACTGGAAGTCCGACCTTCTGGCGGCAAGGGCAGGGCATGAAAAAAGCCTGATGCAAACCCCTGGCGGACAAAAGGACAGGCTGTTTGGTATAATCCACACTTTAAATAAGATAAACGACATACTTTCCCGCAGATGATTTTGTGGTGTGTGAGGGAAAACAGCGGCAAAGGCCGCCATGGTACATCTGAAACACCCGGGCCTGCACAACTGCCTCATCATGGCCGACCGGGACACGGCAGGCTGCGGCTTTCCGGTTGCGCTCGGGGTAAAGGTCGCAAAACCGGAAAGGAAGCGGATTTTCACCTTCCTGCAAAAAGCCTGGGAGTGTCGTCACGTGTCGTTACAGACCCGGAAGAGGAGATGACAGACAACATGATAGCCGAAGCGTTATCTTCAAAAACGGGCGCACTTCTTGACGTCTCTTCTTTTTAAAACGGAGACATCGTCACAAAAAGCGGGTTTCCTTCCGATTACTGCCTGTTTTTCTGCTGTTTCCCGTGTGGGCGGGCCGACTCCATAAGCTTTAAAAGCTCGGACATCTGGCGCATGTTCTTTGAAAGATACCAAAGCCCGTTATCAAAGACTCCGTAATCTGCACCGCTCATGGCTGCTGCAAACCGTACCGAGTTGGCATAGAAAAGCCACTGCTCAACCCACATCCTTTCTATACCCTCGTCAAAAATATTGTCCGGCAGGCCACTGGCCAGGCCCTTGTCCCAGGCGTCAAGTATGATGCGGGTTGCTGAAAGGGTCATTGCATTGGTGGTTTTTATGGCGTTTTTAATACCGTCAAAATGGTTGTCCGTCCACTGTGTGCTGTGACAACACAGACAAAGCCTCTTCATTTCAGCCTCACGTCTGCCTTGCTCCTTTTTGTCTATCAAAAACGCCGAAACCGGCTCTCCTGTCAGCTCTGTAGCCAGATGGAGGCCCGCACTGTTTTTAATTACGGTCGTGTCCGGGCTCCCGGGATGAGGATGCGCGTATATAAGGCCAAGCAGCCGGTATGCGTTCCTGTCGTTCATGCGGTGAGTACGCTTGACAACTGTTTCACCGTCTGCGGTAACAAGGCTTACATGGCAGGTAGCGCAGGTGGGCGCGGTGAAATCCTTTCCGGCTTCCCAGGGAACAGCCTCGAAGTTCCACTTGTTGTTCATGTCTTTATACCTGGCTCCATGCTTGCTGACAGAATAAACCCTGTATGCCGGGACATCGATACCCTTGTGACATGCGGCGCATGCTTCCGGCTTTCTGGCTTCTGAAATGGAAAATGCGTGGCGGGTATGGCATGCGGAACAACTGCCCTTGCTGCCATCAGGGTTTAAACGGCCCACACCGTCATTGGGCCACCCTGTCAGGACCGGAAAGTCCATATCACCAAGTTTGGTCTCCCTGGTCTTCATGCCTTTAACCTCTACCTTTGTGCCATGACATACAAGGCAGGAAAGATTCTCCGTTGCAGTTGTGGGCATGCCCGCCTCTGTCTTTCCATTTTCCCAGGTTGCAACGGAATTTACGGTATCCATCAGCTTACGGTACAGGGGATTGCCTTTCAGGTTTGGATAAGCCATTGACATCAGGTTGCCCCTGTACTGTTTTTCCTCGGCAGGATGGCAAATTGCGCAATCCTCAGGCGTAACAGCGATATGAACATCAAATCCGTTGTGTTCGAACGTATCCTCGTGGCTTGAACTGTTTGCCGTATGGCACTCGGCACACCCTACTGCTGTGTCACCAAGTCCGGCTGGGATAGTGGCACATGAAACCCGCCTTTCAAGCGTTCCGGTTTTCATTGCCACTGACAGGGTAACCTTCGAATGCCTGCTGTTCTCCCAGTCTGCGACTATACCGGGAGTCACGGTACGATGGCATTCGAGACATTCATCCGTGTCATCGCTGACCCGGACATTGCCTGCAAACAGAAAAGACGGTGATACGAAAAGCCATAATGCCGCAAGCAGGAAAGATATTTTCAGTCTCATAGGTATAATGTTTCCTCCCTTTGGAAGTCCAGAGGGCGCTTTATTTAAAAGAATTCCAGCTTTACAGACAGAAGTTTTTCTATTTTTGGTATGGTGTTCCGCTGGGCAAAAATTATAACCCTGTCATCTTTTTCTATAACCGTATCGCCTGAAGGAACTATTATTTCATCCCCCCGCAGCACGCCCACTACCAGGGAGCCCTTGGGCATGGAAACCTTCCTCAACGGGGCTCCGACCAATTCCGATGTTTCAAGGGCCACGGCCTCTATCACCTCGGCCTGTTCCCCCTTGAGGGATATGGCCGAAAGCACCTTGCCTTTTCTTATGTGCTGAAGGATACTGTTTATTGCAGACAGCCTGGAGCTTACCACCTGCTCTATGCCTATTGTGGATATGAGCGGTATATAGTTCAGCTTGGATATCTTCGTAATTGTGCCCGCAGCCCCCATCCTTTTGGCAAGCAGTGAGATGAGTATATTTGTCTGCTCGTCGTTCGTGAGGCTTGCCACCACGTCCATTTCGTTTATATTTTCCTCGCTCAGAAGTTCCTGGTCTGACCCGTCGCCATGCAGCACAATCGTTTTACTTGTCTTTTCAGCAAGCATGGAGCACCTGTCAGCATCGGCCTCTATGATCTTGACCTTTATGTCAGAGTTCTCAAGCCGCATGGCAAGTCTGGTGCCAACCCTGCCGCCACCGACGATAAGAACCCTTTTTACCTGGCGCATCGGTTTTCCGAAACTTTTTAATGCGCCTGCCAGCCCCGCCTTTTCGCTGATAAAATATACAAGGTCGTTTGGCATCAGCCTGCTGTCGCCTCGCGGCACTATCATCTTTTCATTTCTTATTATGGCCGCAACCAGAAGGTTGCTGCCCCCGGTTTTTAACGAAAGGTCAGCAAGGCGTTGCCCGACAAGGGCTGAATGGTTTTCCAACCGGATTCCAACCAGTTTCAGTCTTCCCTCTGCCAGGTCCTCGACTTCGGTGGCTCCTGAAACGGTTATCAGCTGTTCAATGGTTTTAACGACTTCGACTTCCGGATTTATTATAGTGTCTATATGCGGGGCGTTTTCCCTGAAAATATCATGCAGCGCGTCAAACTCTGAATTGCGCACGCGGGCCAGCTTTTTTGTTGTAGGTGAAATAACATCGGCAGTAAGGCAGGCGACAAGGTTGGTCTCATCGCTGTCGGTAACTGCCAGCATGATCTCTGCCTCTTTAATGCCCGCACTTTCAAGTACCGCCGGGCTGCTGCCCCACCCCTGTACCGTCTGTACGTCGGTATGGTCGGACACCTTGCGCAGCGCCTCCTGGTCCTTGTCCACGATAACGACGTCCTTGTTTTCCATGGCAAGTCTGCGCGCAATATGAAAACCCACCTCGCCTGCGCCCACGATAAGAAACTTCACTGCATTTTTCTCCCTGTTACCGTTCCTGGCACAGCCATAACTTCGCGATGGCATTCAAACCATATACAAACATCAATCACCTCTGCGCGGGAAAAGGATATGCCGCAGCCATCCCAGAAGCGTGTTCCCCTCGAGCAGGTTCCTGTCAATAAGGGCAAGCCCTCTGTTTAAGGTATGTGAATCCTTGAACCACTGGTCCCTCGTGAAAACTTCCTCGTTCGGATCCAACTCCCGGATAATTTTCGCTGGATTGCCTGCAGCAATCACGTTGGCCGGGATATCCTGGAGGACCACGGAGCGGGCGCCTATTATGCTGTTCTCTCCTATGGTGACGCCCTTGCCGATCATGGCATTATCGCCGACCCAGACGTTCTTCTCAAGAGTTACCGGTTTTGCCTTTCCAACAGAAACTCGGTTGTAGATATCATGCCAATCGGAATCGGTGATGTAGGCTCCGCTGGCGATCATGCAGCTGGCCCCTATAGTTATTCGTTTTGCCGCGCTTATTCTCACACCAGGTGAAATCAGACATGCGTCGCCGATGAATATACCTTCCGGATCTTTTTCATTGGTCCAAACCGAGAACCGCACCTTGTTGTCGGTGGCAGCCATAACACAAACATGGTTGCCAAGATAGACAGGGCCGCCGAAGACTTCAACGTTCCAGGGCTGCATGAAATTGAAATCATCCCCCAGGCTTTCAAACTGGGGGCAAAGAAAATGCTTTACATAAAGAGCCTGTGCTCTGATGTAGAGCCGTTTCAGATAGTATGGCCGGTGATCTTTTCGCACGACTTGCTCCAGGGCTTTTTAAGAAAACAGGGTGCGATGTTCCGAAGCCCAGAATCCGTGGTCAAATATCCGGCCCGCCGGGGTCAGGTTGTAAAGAGCGTCAACAGCAAGGAGAACAACACCATTGGTCCAGGTGATTTTCTGCGCCGGCCAGACAACCATGTCGGGAAACGTGAACCCGCACCAGTACGAGCCGTCATCAAAGCACCTGTCCTGTATCCATCCAAACACCATCTTGGCGATCTCCTCGTCTCCCATGGCAGAAAGAGCAAGTACAAGCTCGCAGGTTTCAGCTATGGTAATCCAAGGCTCGTCGGATACACATTTTACACCCAGATCTTTTACGACAAACCTTTTCCAGTGTTTATCGATTCTCCTTCTTGCCTTATCACCGGAAAGAGCGCCGCAAAGCGCAGGATAAAACCAGTCCATTGAAAACCGCGATTTGGCAACGTTGAAGAGATGCGGACGGTTTGCTATGGCTTCGCCAAGCCGAACAAGCGAACTCTTCCACGCAGGCATGTCAATCCCAAGCACATTGGCAATAGCAAGGGCACACTTAAGACTCATATAGACGGAACTTGATCCGGTAAGAAGCGCCATGGGGTCTGTTTCGCCCTGCGGATTTTTGGCCCAGTAGATCTCCCCGCCCGGTGCCTGAAGGCCAAGGGCGAAATTTATGCCGGCCCTGACCGTGTCCCATATCCATTCGAGAAAGCCTGTGTCGCCTGTGGAAAGATAATAGTGGAAGGCACCTACAGCTATATAGGAACTCATGTTGGTGTCAAACGTACGGTCATCAGGTTCGCCGTTCCTGTAAGATGCGTACCAGCTGCCATCTTCGTGCTGTTTTTCCTTTAACCACGAATAGGCGGCCACGGCCTTGCTATGGTAGCCGCCAACCGTAAGCCCCATGGCAGCCTCGACAAGATCCCACGGATCGGTCTTGTCTCCCTCTGACCATGGGATGTCGCCGTTTTCTTTCTGGGCATCAGCAATGCTGCGGCACACAGCATCGATATCAAGGGAAAGATCATGTTTAAGACTTAAAGCAGCCTTGGCGTTCATACCAATCCTTTCAAGGTTTTTCCCCTCCCACCCTGCCGGTATCGCGTCGGTTGCGGCAGCGAATATGGCACTTTCTCCAGGGATCGGGCTATGCTCAACCGTTTTTACCCTCGAACGTTTTCATAAAATCAACAAGAGTTTCCACCGCGTCAAGAGTCGTGGCGTTATAAATAGACGCGCGGCATCCACCGACAGAGCGGTGGCCTTTTAGTCCTCCCAGGTCGTTCTGGGCCGCCTCCTGAACGAATTTCTTTTCAAGTTCTTCATTGGGAAGACGGAATGTAACGTTCATCAATGACCTGCTGTCCGGTTCTGCGGTTCCCGTGTAAAAATCGCTGGTATCGAGGAGGTTGTAGAGCATAGCCGCCTTCTTCCGGTTTATCTCGTCCATCCTGGCAAGTCCGCCCATAGTTTCCTCAAGCCATTTTAATACCAGCTGCACCACGTAAATGGCAAAACAGGGGGGGGTGTTGTAAAGCGAGTTCTTGGAAGCATATGTCTTGTATTTCAGCATGGACGGAAGCGAATCATCCGCCTTTTCAAGCATATCGTTTCGTATTATCACCATGCAGACACCGGCCGGGCCTATGTTTTTCTGGGCGCCGGCGTATATGAGCCCGAACCTGCTCATATCAATCGGCCTGCTCATGATATCGGAGGACATGTCACAGACTATAGGCACCCCCTTTGTATCGGGGAATTCCGCCCACTGGGTGCCCTTGATAGTGTTGTTTGATGTAAGATGGACATAGACGGCGTTTTCATCAAAATCTATGTTCTTGGGGATGTAGGAAAAATTTTTGTCCTCGGATGAGGCCGGTACCCTGAAGGTTTTGCCGAGAATCTCAGCCTCTTTAATAGCCTTTGTTGACCAGGTCCCTGTATTTACATAATCGGCTGACCGGCCTTCAGGTAACAGGTTCATGGGTACCATGGCGAACTGGAGGCTGGCGCCGCCCTGTATGAACAATACGCGGTAATCATCGCCTATTCCAAGAAGCCGCCTGGCGCGTTCCACGGCATCGTTTATCACCTCATCAAACTGCTTTGACCGGTGACTTACCTCCGTTATAGACATACCGGTTCCGGCAAAATCAAGAAACGACTCCTGGATCTCTTCAAGAACAGCCGTAGGCAGCGCTGCAGGACCAGGGTTGAAATTATAAATTCTTTTCACCATGATATGCACTCTCCGTTTACAGATACGAACTTTCTGATATACTGAATTTAAAAATATAAAAAAATAACTCAATTTGGTTTTATGTGTCAATGGAAATCTGAACTGTGGGCAACAGGCATCTACCGGATTGCGAATGGGAAGCCGGTGTTATGCACAAAAAAAGGAGCAAAAAATGAAAATATACCAGTACGGCTCAGCTGAGGCAGACAGGCATCTTGACAGAATCATAAACCGCGGCCTTGATTACACCCGGAAACAGTATCGGCAGGTAGCGGCAATAGTCGAAGATGTAAGGGAAAACGGGGACAAAGCCCTGGAAGAATATACCGGGAGGTTCGACGCACCAGGCCTCCGTGCGGCACGTTTCCGTGTATCTGAAAAAGAGATGGCCCAAGCCGCAAAATCTGTTGACAAAAGCTTTGTAAAAGCGCTTGGCCGGGCCGTTCGCCAGATAAAAGAGTTCCACGAGGCAAGAGTTGAGAAAACATGGATTATGAAAAGCCGCCCCGGAGTGGTAGTGGGACAGAAAATAACTCCTGTTGACTCGGCCGGGATTTATGTTCCTGGCGCTAAGGGCGGTAAAACCCCCTTGGTGTCAACCGTTCTGATGGGTGCAATCCCGGCCAAGGCAGCGGGGGTTAGGCGGGTTGTCATGGTTACCCCGCCCATGGAAAACGGGGGCGTAAATCCCCATCTGCTTGTTGCAGCCAAAAAGGTGGGTATAAAAGAGATATACAAGGTAGGCAGTGCGTGGGCCATAGCAGCGCTGGCCTATGGTACACGTACCATACCAAAAGTGGACATGATAGCAGGACCGGGCAACATATACGTGGCGCTTGCCAAGAGAATGCTGGCCGGTGTTGTTGGGATAGACATGATAGCAGGGCCGAGCGAGATACTGGTAATCGCCGACAGTACGGCCAATCCAAGGAACATAGCAGCTGACCTGCTGTCACAGGCTGAACACGACCCACATTGTGCGCCTGTTCTTGTGACAACATCCAAGTCGATAGCAAACGAAACCGTAAACGAAATAAAAAAGCAGCTCTCCGGGCTGGACCGAAGGGACATAGCAAAGAAATCTCTCTCTACCTACGGAGCGATATTTGTTGTCAAAAAAAAGAGGGACGCATTTGTGCTTGCAAACCGGTTTGCGCCGGAGCACCTTGAGCTTCACACCAAATATCCGTTTGAGGATCTTGACAAAATCCGAAATGCCGGAGCCGTATTTTTGGGCGACTACACCCCCGAACCGGTTGGAGATTACATTGCCGGTCCTAACCATACACTACCGACATCGGGGTGCGCACGATTCGCATCAGCGCTTTCGAGCAGCCATTTCATGAAAAGAACAAGCATAATTCACTACTCAAAAGCTGCTTTTGAAGATGAGGCCATGGATGTTATAAGGCTTGCGCAGACAGAAGGCCTGCACGCCCACGCCAATGCAGTGCGCGTAAGGATGGAAAAAAAAGGAAATGGATAAGGGGCTTATGCTGTTTTTTCAAGGGTCCTGATGCAGACATTGACCTGGGGGCTTGGATCTGTAAACTGCAAGCCGGCCCGGTAATACTTTTTGTTGAATACCGTTTTATAGAAATGGCACCATATCACCTTTGCCTTTACTTCGAACGTATTCCTCAACCCGGGGAGACGGAGATTGACCCTGAAACGGTCGTCAGGCTTGATTTCGGTTGTTAGCATGATCTGTATTCCCTCTTTGCTGATGTTTACAACCGAAACCTTGGGTTTGTTTTTCCAAAGCAGGTTCAAAATTCCGGTTCTGGCCAACTCGATATCGGCGTCTTTAACCATGAAACGCCTGCTTTTACGCATACCAACCGGCCTTTTTCTTGAAGCAGAACTATCGACCTTGTAAAAATCCGCCATCTTTCCAAATCTCCCTGTTGCTGTCAAAGTAATTATTTCTTATCATTGCGGTATGTTAAAAAAAAACAGAGCCCACCCCACAAACACCACCATTTCTTGCGCTCATAAACAACGCCCCACAAAGCACCATGCGCGTTGTTAAAACAAATTTTTTGCCACATTAAAGTCCGATTGAATCTTTATCGTCGTCCCCTCAAGCCATTATCTGATAACCGACAATTATGATTCTTATAGTGGTAAATGGATAAAAAGTCAACCTCATGATATTTTCTGTGTTATAAGTACATGAAATATCCGGTTTAACCGGTGTGGAGTATGATTTGGCAACTCGAATAAGGAGGTGTGTCAATGTCAGTGTACCCGATACCGAGTGGGGCGGGCAATGAGATTCAACAGAATGTTTTACGTGCAACAAGCGGAGAGATTATCTGGAGCAAGTCGGCGCAGATAATGGGTGTAAGAGACATGGGTGTAAGAGACCATGCGATGGAACGATGAAAATTACGTTATCAAAAATATGGTTGCGATGGTTTGTTTGATGTGGTTTAACCTGAAGTTCCAGTAAAAAATCATCTTATTTTCGTTGTAAACCCTTGGCAGAACTGAATTTAGATATTTTTTTATTTTCCCTTATGTTCCCATGTATATCGAAACTGTGCCAAACCGGGGCTCTAAACCGACCATTTTGCTGCGCGAAGGCGTACTTTGGCCAATCTCACCCATTGGCCGGAGTAAAGGGATCAGTCAGGTCTGCCCTTGACTCTTGTCGACCTTATTTATTCGGGCCGTAATTTTTGCCACTCGTTTTTCAAGTCCTGCATCCGCCGCTATGCGCTCCACCATCCCTCCAATAATGCTGCTTACCAAACTGTATTTTTTTATGAAAAAATCCTCTGCGGGACGGGTAGATTTCTTCGGCCCTGCGGCCCCTGTTCCTCACATGATACCAGGGCATCCCAGTGTTGTCCGGTTAGATATTTGCATAAACATGCGCTTAAAAAAATGAAAAAAATGAATTTTTTGCTTGACTTTTAAGAAAAAATTTTCGTGGCAATTTGTAA
>MZGQ01000067.1 GCA_002085115.1 Desulfococcus sp. 4484_241 | reverse complement strand
CCGCAATCGCCATGGTGCGGGAAGCCCTTGGAGCCGGGACCATCACCCTTTTCGGAAAGAGTTTCGTGCTGTTCGGTCATGCCTTCATGCCTTTTACCTTCATGGTGCAGGCGCCCGGCGCCTTCATATGTCTTGGCCTCATGCTCTGTATCATGAACATGTTGGGTAGCAAATAGGAGGAAGTGATATGGAATACATTCTTCTCGCAATAAGCTGCATCCTGATAAACAACATTCTTCTTGCCCAGTTTCTGGGTAACTGCCCGTTTTTAGGGACGTCCAAGAAAATGGAAACCGCCGTTGGCATGGCCATGGCAGTTATATTCGTCCTGGTGCTGGCAGGTGTGTTTACATGGTGCGTTGACACATATCTTCTGAAACGGTTCGACCTTGAATTTTTGCGGACGCTGTCGTTTATTCTGGTGATAGCGTCGCTGGTCCAGTTTGTTGAAATGTTTTTGAAAAAGAGCATTCCCGCCCTCTATTCCGGGCTTGGCATATTCCTGCCGCTGATCACTACCAACTGCGCTGTCATGGGTGCATGCCTGATCAATATCAAGGAAGAGTACGATTTTATGCATACCCTTGTAGCATCTTTCTCATATGCCGCGGGATTCGGCCTGGCATTGATACTGTTTGCAGGTATCCGTGAAAGAATAAATCTTGGAAGAGTACCCAAGCCTCTTGCAGATACATCCATCGGTCTTGTAACCGCGGGTATGATCGCTTTGTCCTTTTTTGCGTTCAAGGGAATGGTTTAATCAATAATAAGAAATCCACAAGGAGTATATTGTATTGCTTAGCGCGATTCTTTCCATGTTGGGACTGGGTATGGTCAGCAGTATCTTGCTGGGCGTAGCATCTCGGGTTTTTTACGTGTATGAGGACCCTCGGATAGCTGAGGTTGAATCTCTTACTGCCGGGGCAAACTGTGGCGGGTGTGGTTACGCAGGGTGCTCTGCCGCTGCCGCTGCTGTCGTGGCTGGTGAGGCCCCTCCAAGCGTCTGCATAGTCGGCGGTCCCGAGTCCGCGGCGGCCATTGCCGCGGTAATGGGCATGGATCCGGGAACGGCCGAGCCCCGCGTCTCGGAGAACGAATGCACTGGCGGGAAAAGGGCGGCTAACAAGTATGATTACATGGGTGTCCCAACCTGCAACGCCGTCGCCGCGATGTACGGCGGAAGGAGACAATGTCCCACCGGCTGCCTGGGGTACGGAGACTGTATAAAGGTTTGCATGTTTGGTGCCATCGAGATGGGCAAGGATGGTTACCCGGTAGTAAACCAGGACAAGTGTGTCGGGTGCGGGGCATGCGAAGCTATATGCCCGAAGAATATCATCAGGGTAAAGACCATGTCCGAGCGGTTGTTCGAGTTCAACTCTATTGACGGAGCACATGCACCGTGCACTCAGACATGTCCGGCCCAGATAAATATTCCAAAATATATCAACCAGATAAAGAACGGGGATTACGAAGGGGCTGTAAATACCATACGGGAACGCAATCCGTTGCTGCTGGCGTGTGGAAGGGTCTGTCCCCATCCCTGTGAGGATAAGTGCAGGCGTGGTGTTGTTGACGAGGCGGTTTCGATCAACCAGTTGAAACGTTTTGTGGCCGATTACGAGATGAACTCGGGCAGGCGGCTGCCCATACCTTGTGCGCCGTCAACCGGCAAGAGGGTGGCTGTTATCGGAGGCGGCCCGGCAGGTCTTTCCTGCGCGTACTTTTTGCGAAGGGTAGGTCATGATGTTACGATTTTTGATGACAACCCTGAGCTCGGCGGTATGATTCGGTACGGTATACCTGAGTACCGTTTGCCAAAGAAGGTTTTGAAGTGGGAGACCGATGGCATACTGAATATGGGTATAGCCCATAAGCCGAACATGAGGCTTGGCCGTGATTTTGACCTTGGCAGCCTTGTGGCGGCCGGTTACGATGCCATTTTCCTTGGTATAGGCGCCTGGAAGGATTATGCCCTTAATATAGAAGGAAACGACCTTGACGGGGTTTACACCGGCATATCATTCCTTACCCGTTTCGCCGCCTGGCAGCAGGGCGTGAGCAATGACCCGGTTCCTGTTGGCAGAAAGTGCGTTGTAATAGGCGGGGGCAATACCGCTATAGACTGTGTCAGAACGCTTGTTAGGCTTGGCGCGGAAGAAGTTTCCATAGTCTACCGCCGTACAAGGAACGAGATGCCTGCAAACAAGGTTGAGATCGACGCTGCAGAGGAGGAGGGAGTTAATTTAAAGTACCTCTTTTCTCCCAACCGTATTATCGGTGATGATAACGGCCGCGTTGTGGGCCTTGAGGTTCAGGAGATGGAGCTTGGCGAACCGGACGAGTCAGGCAGGCGCAGACCGGTCCCAAAGGAAGGCGCTGTCCAGATTATGGAGACAGACATGGTGGTGCTTGCCATTGGCCAGGGCCCTGACGTTTCGTTCAAGGAGGCCGAGAAGGGGAAACGTGGCGGGGAGCTGGCCATAACCAAGAGAGAAACAATAGACCAGGTGGATCCAAGGACACTTCAGACCAACATACCCTATGTTTTCACCGCGGGTGACGCTGCTACCGGTGCTTCACTCGTGGTAGAGGCTATAGGAGGGGGCAGGAGAGCCGCTCGTTCCATAGACCTTTATCTTTCAGGGAAACCTGTGACACCTCCGGTTAACGATCTTTTCAAAACACACATTCCCGGTTCCATATTCGAGTCGGTCGAAGGGGTTACAAAGAAAAAGCGCATAGAGATGCCAGAGCTGGATGTTGCAACCAGGATAAAGAGTTTTGACGAGGTGGACCAGGTTATAAGTGAGGATGATGCCAAAAAAGAGGCGGACAGGTGTCTTTTCTGCTGCACCACCTGTTACAACAGGGATGACGCCTGTAAGATATGACCCGTATTTCACAAGATCTTATGATACAAACAGGGGAGATGGCCATGGAAAGGCTATCTCCCCTTTTCATCTTTGGGGGAGCCTGAACGTTTTGACCGGTCAGGTTGAATATGCGTTTGCCAGTTTTTTTAGCATCTGCCTCATGTCGTCGGGCACTGGCGCTGTAAACCGCATTTGCTCCCCTGTTACCGGGTGGTTGAACTCAAGTTGCCATGCGTGAAGCATCTGTCTTTTGGCTGATTTCAGAAGCTCGAACGCATGCCGGTTTGTAAAGTGTTTTCTTTTTTTTGTCCACCGGCATTTATAGGTGCCATCTCCCACCACGGGTGTCATCATTGCAGCGCAGTGAACGCGGATCTGGTGGGTGCGTCCTGTTTTTATTGAAAGCTCAAGAAGGGTTGCGTCAGGAAAAGCTCTTTTCACCCTCCAAAGGGTTACAGCGTCCCTGCTTTTTTTACCCAGGACAGCCATCTTTTTTGTGTCCCCGGCATGCCTGCCTATCGGCAGGTCGATCGTTCCACTGCCTGTTTTCATGTTTCCGTAAACAAGGGCAAGATATTTTTTGTTTATTTTTCGGGCTTTGAACATCGCGGAAAGCGCCTCGTGGCTCTGGCCGTTCATTGCCACTACCATAACGCCGGATGTGTCACGATCCAGCCTGTGTACGATGCCCGGTCTCTGGGGAGGGCCTGCCGTTGCAATAGCCGGGAAGTGGTAAAGCAGACTGTTTACAACTGTCCCGGTCCTGTGGCCGGGTGCCGGATGTACGACAATGCCTGGCGGCTTGTTTATCACCATGAGAAAATCGTCCATAAAGAGCGATTCGCAATGTATAGGTTCGGGGGTGGGGAGCTGTTCCTGAGATTGGGGTATGTGTCCGGATATGGTTTCCCCTGGCATTACCCGGTGGGAAGGCTTTTGCACTGCTCCATCCACCTGGATAACGCCTTTTTTGATTAAGGTTGCAGCCAGGTGACGCGAGCATCCCTGCTCATGGGCCACAACAGTGTCAAGCCTCATTCCATCGTGGTCAAGGCCGGCGAATATGGTAAAATCACCGCCCTGTTGCATCTGCCTATGCCCGGGGTTTTGGGAAGAACGATTCAATCTCGGAGATTACGGACTTCTCCTCGGCACCCTTCGCAATCGAGAGCTCCTTTACCAGAAGGCCCTGCGCAGTATCAAGAAGCTTTCTTTCACCAAAGGAAAGGTCCTTTGTCTGCTTAAGCAGGCAAAGGTCCCTGAATACTTCTGCCACCTCGTAGAGGGAGCCGGTTTTTATCTTGTCCATGTACTCCTTGTACCTGCGGTTCCATGTCTGGTTGTCAGGCTGGGGAGATGGTTCCTGGCTCTTTATTATGCCATATATTTTGGGGATTTCCTTTTTGCCTATAACATTTCTGAGCCCCACCGATTTCAGGTTTTGGGTTGGGACCATGATCACCATGTTGGTTTCAAGAATCTTCATGATGTAGAAATCCTGACATGTCTCCCCAATGGTTTTCGATTCGATTTTTTCTATTCGCCCTACACCATGAGCAGGATATACAACAAGATCTCCGGGCTGAAAACTGTTTGCAGGTTTTGTTTTAGTCACGGTTTTGGATGGTTTCTTTGTTTTTGCTTTACGTGCCATTTTTTGCCGTACTGCCTGTTTTTAGATTCCAATTATTTTTATCAAATTTAAATAACTATAACAGATTTTTTATAAAAATGCCAATAAATAAAAAGGGGGCACCTTTAGGCTGCCCCCCCTTTATTTAAGTTGGTTTTAATGTTTGACGCCTATCAGAATATGACATGCACCATGAGAAGAGCGACAACATTTACGATTTTTATCATCGGGTTGATGGCCGGACCGGCAGTATCTTTGTAGGGGTCGCCAACGGTATCGCCGGTAACCGCTGCCTTGTGAGCATCGCTGCCCTTTCCGCCGAGGTTGCCATCCTCAATATATTTTTTGGCATTGTCCCATGCCGCTCCGCCTGTTGTCATGGAGATGGCAAGGAAAATTCCGGTCACGATGCTTCCTATCAGAAGACCGCCAACCGCATACGGGCCAGCTTCCTTGCCGAAGATTATACCCACTATGATAGGGGCTACGACCGGGATAAGGGCCGGGATCAACATCTCCTTCAACGCAGTCTTGGTTACAATGTCAACGCAGGTGGAGTAGTCGGGTTTTGCCGTGCCTTCCATAATGCCCGGTATCTCCCTGAACTGGCGGCGCACCTCGTCAACCACTGCGCCTCCGGCACGTCCAACTGCCTGCATCGCTATAGAAGCGAAAAGGTACGGCAGAAGACCGCCAATGAAAAGGCCGATGAGCACGTTAACATCGGAAAGATCGAATATCATTTTGACCTTTTCAGTTACCGCCCCTTCACCCTGGAGCCTGAACTCCATAACGTATGATGCAAAAAGAACGAGTGCTGCAAGGCCTGCCGATCCGATTGCATAACCCTTTGTAACAGCCTTAGTGGTGTTGCCAACGGCGTCAAGCGGGTCGGTTACCGCGCGTACGCTTTCATCCATTTCCGCCATTTCGGCTATTCCACCGGCGTTGTCCGTGATCGGGCCGTAAGCGTCTATGGCGATAACCATACCGGTCATTGAAAGCATAGACATTGCAGCCATGGCTATACCGAAAAGCCCGCCAAGAGAAAATGCGGCATAGATCGCAATGCAGATGGCGATAACCGGCGCCGCTGTTGACTGCATGCTTACCGCAAGACCTGCAATGATGTTCGTGGCGTGACCGGTAGTGGATGCCTCGGCTATATCCTTAACAGGTTTGTATTTGCCGGTGTAATATTCGGTTATGATGACGATGACGACCGTCAGGATGAGGCCGCTCAGCGTGCAGTAGTAGATGTTTGTAGGGTTGACTCCTTCTATGCCGCCGAGCATCTTTTTTGTTACAAAGTAGAAAGCTATGGCTGCTATTATGGCCGCGCCGAACATTCCCTTGTAGAGAGCGCCCATTATATAATCACTGCCTTCACGGAGCCGTACAAAAAAGGTGGCTATTATCGAGGCGATTATCGAAACGGCGCCAAGAGCAAGCGGGAAAGATATCATAACCGACTGTATGCTGGCGTTGCTCTTGAAATAGAGGGCGCCAAGCAGCATTGCTGCCACTGCGGTTACGGCGTATGTTTCAAAAAGGTCGGCCGCCATGCCGGCGCAGTCACCAACATTATCGCCCACGTTGTCCGCGATGGTAGCCGGGTTTCTCGGGTCATCTTCAGGTATGCCGGCTTCAACCTTGCCGACCAGGTCAGCCCCGACATCAGCCCCTTTTGTGAATATACCGCCCCCAAGCCTGGCGAAAATGGAGATGAGGCTTCCACCGAATCCAAGTGCTACCAGCGGAACAACCGCCTCAACACCGGAAAGGCCTTTGTGCAGCAGGAAGGCGTAGTAGCCGGCAACCGAAGTAAGTGCAAGGCCCGCCACGATCATTCCGGTTACAGAACCTCCCTTGAAAGCCATGGCAAGACCCTTTGAAAGCCCGCCTTTGGCTGCCTCGGCTGTCCTGACGTTGGCGAGTACGGAAACACGCATGCCAATGTAGCCGGCAAAGAAGGATGCCAGGGCGCCGGTCGCAAAACCGATAGCGGTAAGCGAGCCCAAAGTAAACCACAATATCGCACAGATGATTATTCCGGTTATCCCCATGCTTTTTGCCTGCCGGCTGAGGTAGGCTATGGCGCCTTCCTTTATCGCGTCGGCGATTTCGTTCATCTTTTCGTTGCCGGCGGGCGCGCTTTTTACTATTCCCGCCATTATGAGCGAGTAGACAATACTCACCACACCTATAAGGGTGCATAGTAATGGTAAATTACCTTTCAATACCTCCATTGTTTCCTCCTAATTTTTCTGTTAACAGTTAATCAATCAATAGCTGGTCAATCAGGATAGGCCATGAATCATGCCTATCGCCTTTTCGATACCGTTTTGCAGTATCTGCGCAACGGTTTCCCCGGCCCGACTTATCAGCCGGTCGAGTTGTTGCCGTTCATCGTCGGTAAAACCGCTTAACACATGATCGACAACTTCCTCCTTGCTGCCGGGATGGTCGATGCCTACCCGCACACGAATAAATTCGTCTGTTTCAAAGGCATCGATAATCGATTTTACTCCTTTGTGTCCGCCATGCCCTCCTTTCGTTTTTATTTTTATTCTTCCGTAAGCAAGATCGATGTCGTCGTGAACAACCAACATCTTCTTGCATGAAATCCTGAAATATTGTGCCAGCCTCCTGAGAGGCGGCCCGCTATTGTTCATGAAAGAAAGCGGTTTTGCCGCTATAACCTGTTTTCCGGATATTTCCCCTTTGCCATAGTTAACATCATATTTGGTCCTGTCGATGGCCAATGAAAACCGGTCGGCTATATGGTCTATCACCATAAAACCGATGTTGTGCCGCGTGGCCCTGTATTCCTCGCCAGGATTGCCAAGGCCTGCAAGCATATAGTAATCCGGTTCGCGCATACATTGTTGCCATGAAAAAAACAAACAGGCTCTTTAGCCTTTTTCGTCTATTCCTCGGCGCTGTCGCCACTTTCGGTTTCAGCTTCAGCTTCGACGCCTTCCTCCTCGGCTTCCTCTTCACCCTCTGCAGGCTCTTCGGCCTCTGCCTTTGTGGGTGCCGCCACTGATATGACCGTAAAGTTCACGTCATGCAGCAGTTCTATATCTTCGCCGACTGTTATGTCTTCCACGTGAATCGAGTCGCCTATCTCCAGGTTGGAAACGTCAATTTCTATCGATTCCGGAATGTTGGCAGGCAGGCACCGCACTTCCAGCTCACGCCTGATCAACTGCAAAACGCCTCCCTCTTTTTCGCCTTTGCAGACACCGGTCGTTATGACAGGCACAGTAGTGGCGATTTTCTTGTTCATGTCCACTTCGTAAAAATCGGCGTGAATAATTTTTCCGGATACCGGGTGTTTCTGCACCTCTTTTAGCATCACGGTTTTTGAAACCGAACCCTCATCTATTGCAAGTGATATGAGTGACTGATGCCCGCCATCTTTAACCAGCCTGTTGAAATCCCGTTCGTTTACGGTAACCGGAACAGAATCCTTTTTGTAACCGTAAACCACTGCCGGCACAAACCCTTCCCTTCTCAAAGAGTTAGGGGACGGTCCATTTTGGGTAAGCCTTGTTTTTGCTTTAAGTTCTTTTGTTTCCATTGTTTATAAATCCTTTGTCGTTCTTTTGTGCTAAACAAAGAGGGAAGTTACGGAATCCCCCCTGTAGCTTCTTATCATTGCCTCTCCAACAAGATCGGCTATGGAAAGGACCTCTATCTTGCCGCAGGATCGGGCGTTTTCGGCAAGAGGAATAGTATCTGTAACGATTATCTTTTTCAGCTTTGATTCCGTTATCCTGTCTACAGCCGGGCCGGAAAGAACAGGGTGAACGCAGCATGCGTGTATCTCTTTTGCTCCCCTTGTCTCCAGCGCGGCCGCAGCCTCTGTCAGTGTGCCCGCGGTATCCGCCATGTCGTCAAGTATTATCGTCGTCTTGTTTTCAACGTTGCCTATAACCTCCATTGCCTGTGCCTGGTTGGGGGCGGATCGCCTTTTGTCAACGATGGCAAGTCCGGCATCGAGCCGTTTGGCAAAAGCGCGCGCCCGTTCAACTCCACCCGCGTCTGGTGAAACGATTACCAGGTCTTGCGATGAGTAGTTGGAGATTATGTGTTTTAAAAGGACCGGCGCTGCAAACAGGTTGTC
>MZGQ01000066.1 GCA_002085115.1 Desulfococcus sp. 4484_241 | reverse complement strand
CTGGCTGAAACCGACTTTTCGTTTGTCATGGCTTCGAAGGAGGGAGGAGTCGCCCGTTATTTCCGGTGCAGCAAAGGAAGACTGCGAACAACTACCCGTCCCATTCCCACAGGGTTTGGTCTGGTTTGGAGGGATGATCGGTCTGGCGGGCAGGCAATGGTGGATATGCTTTTGGGAAAGCCAAAAGCGCTTTACCATGCCGTAGCCGGGGGGTACTGCTGCTGGAGGGAGATGCCAGGTCCATCGGATGGTTCATGGAGACTGTTGGTATGTTGAACCGTGTGTTAAGACCGCGGAGGAGAGTGCGGGGGGTTGGTATGTTGAACCGTGTGTTAAGACCGCGGAGGAGAGTGCGGGGGAACAAGGGTTAAGTCAAGATAAAAGCCGGAGGCAAATTAAAGACTTTTTTGTAATTTTTGAGTTTGCGGCAGAACTTCTGTTTTGCAGATTGACAATGTTTCCCTGTGCCGGTCTGTAAAATGGATGGATGCCGGGATATTTTACAAGGCGGAGAGAAAATGAAAAGAATCCTGAGTGTAACGGTTGTAGTGCTGTCTTGTCTGATGCTTTTTGCTCCCTTCGCGATGGGCGTTGACGGAAAGTGGGAATTCTTAGAGACTATCGACGGGGTTGACCTCTACAGGATGACTCATCCCGGCACCAAGGTTTGCACATTTAAGGGGGTAGGGTTTGTTGACGCAAAGATAGAGGTGATTGGCGCGGTTCTGAGAGACATAGAGGCCTATCCAACGTGGATGGCGCGCTGCAAGAAGGCTGAGGTGTTAAAGAGGGTCGACAGGAACACCTTTATAGTTCATTACATCGTCGATACACCCTTTCCATATATGAACAGGGATGTGGTGCTTTCCAACAAAACCCGTTACGATTTTAACAAAGCCACGGCAGTCATCACTTTTGGAATCGCGAAGGATTATTCATATCCTGAGCAGCCCGGATGTTTTCGTATGCCTTCTCTTGAGGGAGAGTACTACCTCGAATATTTCGGCAGAAACAAAACAAGGGTTACCTACATGCACAGGGCTGACCCGGGTGGGAACATACCCATCACCCTGGCAAACAGGTTTGAGATACAATACTACCCTGTTCACTATATCCAAGGCATAAGGAGGATGGTGAAAAAGCGTCGGTATATCGAGGCCGGTCTCAAATCCCCGGAGCATGAACTTATAGAAAAAACACTAAGAAACAAGGCTGACGTGGCCAACATCCTAAAGAACCGGATCGGCCGGTATATAATAGATCCCGTGCTGCTTAACATGCTTTTCAACATGACTGTGCCACGAAAAATAGTTGATAACGTTTATGCCACCCGCTCCGATTTTAAAAGTATAAGGCAGGGCATGATCGACCTGTTTTGCGTGGTCGGCCAGAGCGATTTGACAGGAAAAATGAAGAAAGAGGTCGATACGCTTATCGCATACCTGTCGGATAAACAGTTGGACAGCTTTTTTTCCATGGAAAGGTTCATGGATGAGAGGTGGCTTGTTGATGCCATAGCAGAGGATAAGAAGCTGGTCTATGGCCTTCTTAATATGAAAAGCGACCTTGCCAGGGTTATTTTTGAAAAGATCACCACTTCCCCGTCCGCTGTGACACGTTTTATAAGAAACAGACGGCTTGCCGAAAGAATATTGGCCGATGCATCGCTTCGCAAAAAACTTTGGAACGATTATGTTCTAAGAGAGCGTCTGGCAGAAGAACCGGGATCTTTTAAGAGCCTTGATGATTTTGAGAAGCTCATAGCCGAGAGGGTGGAAAGTTATCAAATGTGAAAATAAAAAAAGATTGACATTGGTTTTACATAAGTTATAATGAACTGACATGTCAGTTTTTGTGTTAACCCAGGCGTGTGAAGCGGGGTGTTTTTGTTGTTCAGGTTTGCTGGTTAGCAGAGTATAGCTGTTATATTTTGGGGATAGAGCAGTTTGTTTTGCAAGAATAAACAGATGGTTAATGTCGTTATGAAATATCCCGGCCGGCAATTTGCTAAAATCACAATAATCCAATAACCGATTTTGGGAGGCGAGGATGATCAATTTTTCGATGTCAAAACAGCAGGAAATGATTAAAAAGGAGGTTGCAAAACTTGTAAAGGACATTGTGATAGACAATGCCCACGATATGGACGAAAACGGGGAGATACCACAGGAGTCGATCCAAAAGGCATGGGAACTGGGTGTTTCCGTGTCTATGGTGCCGGAGGAGTTCGGAGGATACGGCATGGCTGATTCCCCGCTTGAGACTTCGCTTGTTCTTGAGGAGCTTGCGTTCGGCGAAATGGCCTTTGCAGTTGCGGTTACTACACCGTCGCTGTTTATAGGGCCTGTCGCGAGGATGGGAACCGAAGAGCAAAAGAAGAAGTATCTTCCTCTTGTCTGTACTGAAAAATATCCATACTGCACCATGGCGATGAATGAACCAAGATTCGGGTTTGACGCGATCAGTCTGAAGACCGCGGCTGAAAAAAAGAACGGTTCATACGTGATAAACGGTGAGAAATGTTTCGTGCCAATGGCTGCAAAGGCATCCCATATGCTGGTTGCAGCGGACCTGGACGGCAAGCCCAATCTTTTTATAGTCAACACTGACAATCCAGGGGTCAAGGTGGGAGATAGGGAAAAGACCTTGGGCCTTTACGCCCTTGAGATGAACAGGGTGGTGTTTGAAAACTGCGAGATCCCTGCCGAGGACCGGTTGGGCGGAGAGGAAGGTTGCGATTACGACAGCGTGCTTCAGAGGACCCGTACCGCAATGGCCGCGATTGCAGCCGGTGTCACCAACGCTTCTTACCAGTTTGCGCGCGAGTATGCCAAAACACGTGTTCAGTTCGGAGAACCCATAGCCCACCGGCAGGCAGTGGCTTTTATGTTGGCGGAAATGGCCTACGAGGTGGATGCAATCAGGCTGATGGCCTGGAAATCGGCCTCCGCTCTTGAAGCGGGCAAGGATGCTAAACGGCAGTCATATCTTGCCAAGATGTATGCAGGTGAGATGGGGATGAAGATATGCGACTACGGGGTTCAGGTCCTTGGAGGTCATGGCTACATAAGAGAATACCCGGTTGAGCGTTATTACAGGAATGCAAGGGCGTTCGCCAATCTTGAGGCAATCGCCACCGTTTAAGCCCCGGTTTATCCTGGAACGGTGAAACGATATTGAATGTTTAAATAAGTTAAGGAGAGAGAAATGTTAGACCTTGAATTCTCTGAAAAATTGGAAAAAGTTCGCACCAGCATGCATAGTCTTGCAAAATCTCTGCTCAGGCCGATAGCAAGAAAATATGACGAGGCGGAGCACGAATATCCAAAGGAACTTGATGTCTTCCGCGGCATGCCCGTTATGGGTGGGGGAAAGAAAAAAAAGGATGCCGACGGTGAAAAGAAAAAGAAGAAGGAACCTACCGATACCGGGACAAACGTTGCTACCGTAGTAACTGTTGAAGAAATGTGCTGGGGGGATGTCGGTTTGCTGCTTTCCATTCCTAACGCCGGCCTTGGCAATGCGGCTATTGCTGCTGTTGCCACGGATGAACAGAAGGAGCGGTTTGGCAACAAGTGGGCGGCCATGGCAATAACAGAACCGGAATCAGGGTCAGATTCCGGCTCCATTTCGACCACTGCGGTTCTGGACGGTGACGAGTGGGTGTTAAACGGAGAGAAAATATTTGTGACCTGTGCCGACAGGTGCGAGGCAGTGGTTGTCTGGGCCACCCTTGATAAATCGTTGGGCAAGGCGGCTATAAAATCTTTCGTGGTTGAAAAGGGCACGCCTGGCTTCAAGCTTGAGCACCTTGAGAAAAAACTCGGCATCAGGGCCTCTGACACCGGGACCTTTGTTTTAAAGGACTGCCGTATTCCAAAGGATAACATTCTGGGCAGTGCCGAGATAAAGAAGACCGAAGGGTTTAAAGGTGTAATGAAGACCTTTGACAACACGCGTCCCATGGTTGCCGCAATGGCAAACGGTGTTGCAAGGGCGGCCATCGACCTGACACGCGAGAAACTGGAAGAGGCCGGTTATGTGCTTGATTACAGTAAAAACCCAAACAACCTCTCCAGTGTTGAAAAGGAGTTCTACTGGATGGAAGCACATCTTGAGGCCATGCGCCTGCTTACGCTCAGAGCGGCCTGGATGGCTGATAACGAGCAGTTCAACAACCTTGAAGCTTCCATGTCCAAGGCAAAGGCTGGACGTTATGGGACGCTGATTACCCAGAAATGTTGCGAACTTCTCGGGCCGCTGGGCTTCAGCCGGGAACTTTTGGCTGAAAAGTGGATGCGTGACAGCAAGATACTGGATATTTTCGAGGGCACCGGTCAGATTCAGCATCTTATCATCGCAAGAAATATATTGAATTTGTCGAGCAAAGAGCTTAAATAAATATCTTTGGGCTTTTTGTACACAGAGAAGGTGCACGGTGACTAACTCTTGTTAAATATTATAAACGAATCGTAAGGAGGCTAGTGATGAATGTTGAAGACATTAAAAAGGTCGCGGTGATAGGATCCGGGGCGATGGGGCACGGTATTGCCCAGGTATGCATCATGGCTGGATGTAATGTTGTTATGACCGACGTAAAGCAGGAATTCCTGGATAATGGCGTGGCCAAGATAAGGGAGAGCCTGGATTTTCTGGTGGGCAAAGAAAAGATTACGGCGGATGACAGGGACAACATGTTAAACAATCTGCTGTCAACGTCACTTGATTTGAAGGATGCTGTAAAGGACGCTCAGCTCGTCATAGAGGCTGTCCCGGAGGTGATGGACCTGAAAAAGCAGGTTTTTGCAGATGTTTCAAGCGCGGCGCCCAAAGATGCCCTGCTTGCGTCCAATACTTCGACCATGAGCATTACCGAGATCGCCACTGCGGTGGACAATCCTGAGCGTTTTTTAGGCATGCATTTTTTCAATCCGGTAAACAGGATGAAGCTGGTCGAGGTTATCTACGGGCAAAAGACAAGCGATGAGAATGTGAACCTGCTTTTTGAGTTTTCAGAAAAACTCAAAAAGATTCCTGTAAAGGTCCTTAAGGATTCCCCCGGCTTCATTGTGAACCGTATAGGCGCTCCCAACCAGGCCCTGATCAGCGCCATACTGGACGAGGGGAAGATTAAGCCGGATGAGATCGACGCGGTAATGAAGCAGATGGGAATGCCGATGGGGCCGTTCGAGCTTGCCGACTATGTTGGTATAGATGTTTTCTATCATACCTTGAAGTACTATTCGGAAACACTTTCCAAGGATTACACTCCCGGCAAGACCCTGCAGGCCATGATGGACAGGGGCGATCTTGGAATGAAGACCGGCAAGGGTATATATGTATGGGAGAATGGGAAGGCCCAGATAGATACGTCCAAGCAGTCAACAGAAATAACTCCCATGGAGTTTCTGGCAATACAGGTAAACGAGGCTGTGCGTGTCTATAAGGAAGGTATTGCAGAATCGGTCGAGGACATCGACAAGGGCATGGTCCACGGTATGAGAGCCTTTGCAGGTCCGTTTGCGCTTGCCGCAGGCACCGACCCAAAGCAGCTTACAGACACGCTGAACAAGCTCCATGAGAGGTATGGGCTTGATATTTTCAAACCAGAGCCTGAGATCCAGGACGGCTCATTTAAGACTATGGGAAAATAAAACCCCCAAAATAAACAGGCCTGTTTGTTTTAGATAAAAGATTTCTCCCTCCTCTTTTACAACGGGCCTGTTTTATCAAGGCGGGTAAGGGTTTTCCCCTTATCCGCCTTTTTTATATACTTGCGCTTGGTTTTGGGATGATTTTATCTTGCTTGACACAGGTCCATTATTGTAATGTCGTCGATATGGTTAATCCGACCATATATGAACTCTGATAGCCAGGAAAGCGACATGATAGGTTTCAAGATAGACGAGTTGATGACAGGCACCCACAGGTTTACCGATAAACCGGACACAGAGCGGCCCATGCTGTTTTCCCTTACCTGGGGAAGTGACAGCCTTTTAAAGTTTTTAAACCCCTTTTCCCGTAATTTTCTTTTAAGCCAGGCAACCGGTTTTATAACGGTGGATGGGCTGGTAGACAAGGCCGAGTGTTCGGGTACGCTTCATCTTCGCTATTTTAGCGGGCGCAAGATTGTATATGAGCTTTTTTTCCAGGATGAAAAAGGCGTTAACTACCGGTATGTCGGGGAAAAGCTTAACCTGTGGCCATGGAATCTTTACAGGACTCATTTCACATGTTATGGCACGATTACCGATCTTTCAAACGGCAAAGTTATCTCCGAGTCGGTTGTATATTTCCCATATCGTGAAATATTTCCTTTTGCTTGTTCCTTTCGATTGAGACTGGGACGGGTTTTGAAGTATTCCTGAAACCTTTTGATGCTTTACATTATTTTGGGATGTTATTTTGGAATTTAAAGGAGGGCCGGAGTTGTACAGAACATTGACACGAAGGCAGGCATCCATAATCGGCGCACTTGGCAGGGGGATGATCCCGTGCGGTGGTGATTTTTTTGAGCTTGGTGCCGCTTCTATAGAGGAGAGGTGGCTGCCCCGCGCTGATTATTACATTTCCCGAATGCCGTTACTCACAAGGCTTGGCATAAAGCTCATGCTTCACTTGTTTTCCCTGCCTTTTATGGGACGGAGGAGGCGAAAAAAGCGATCGGGTATGTTGAGAAATTTCCGGTGCCGGAGGATTTTGAGGGGGTGAAGCCGTAATGATAAAGGAGTTCAATGATATAAGCGCTGACATTAACAAAACCGTGGATGTGTGCGTTATAGGCAGCGGCGCCGGCGGGGCGGTAGTTGCCAAGGAGTTGGCCCAAAAGGGTTTTGACGTGGCACTTCTTGAAGAAGGCAGCCGGTTTACCACGAAAAATTTCAACCAGGATCCGGGGGATATGATGGCGATGATGTACAGGGACAGCGGGTTTACCGTTGCCCTTGGGCTTCCGCCGGTCTCCATCACGCTGGGGAAGGCTGTTGGGGGGACCACCACGATCAACTCTGCCACCTGTTTCAGAACTCCCGAACATGTCGTGCATAAATGGGTTGACAGGTATGACTGTGCCGGCCTTTCCCATGAAAGCCTCATTCCCTATTTTGAAAAGGTTGAAAAAGAGATAAACGTGGTTGAACTTACCGAGGATATTCTGGGCAACGCATACCAGGTGGTTAAGCGGGGAGCGGCCCGGCTTGGTATCGAGGCAAGGCCACTGAAGCACAATGTTAAAGGATGCGAGGGCGCCGGTGTTTGCCAGTGGGGATGCGTGAAGAGTGCAAAACAGTCCACGGACGTGTCCTACATTCCAAAGGCGGATGCTGCAGGAGCATCCATATATGCCAACTGCCGTGCTAAAAGGGCGGGAGACATTTTCCGTCTTTATCCGCGCAAGGGTTGTATGCGTTGCAATGGGGAGCATGATAACCCCGGCTTTCCTGCTCAGGAACCGTTTGGCAAACTCGTCTGGCCAGGTTGGACGGCACCTTACAATACATCCCTGCGGACGCGTAGTCGCAGAGATGGACGAGGTGGTGATGGGCCACCATGGTGTTTCCCAGGGCGGGCAGATCGATGCGTTTGCAGATGAGGGTATCATGCTTGAAGGGATTTTTATACCGCCGGGCATAATGAACATGGCCCTGCCGGGAACGGGCCAGGAGCACAAGAGGCTTGCAGCCCGGTATAACAACCTGGCCGCATTCGGCGTAATGGTGAGCGATACCACAAGGGGACGTGTTTTTCCGGGTTTGGCCGGGTATCCGTTTCTTGCCTGGTATTCCCTGAACCAGGCTGACACCGAAACCCTGCGCAAGGGAATATATTATCTTGCACAGATTTTTTTCGCTGCAGGCGCAAAACAGGTCTTTACGGGCTGCTCCAGAATGCCCGTTGTCGGATCGGAAGAGGAACTGCAAAGGTTTCGCACAATGCCCGTACGGCCCTGGCATTTCGAGCTGATGGCTTTTCATCCCCTTGGAACCTGCAGGATGGGCAACAACCCTGCGAGCTCTGTTGTGAACATCAACCTTGAGACGCATGATGTAAAGGGACTTTTTGTCACGGACGGGAGCGTGTTCCCGTCATCTCTCGGAGTAAATCCCCAGGTCTCGATCATGGCTTTTGCAACCCGTGCGGCCGAATATATAGCGGATAATGCGGGATGTTATTTCAAATAGGGTTTTATGGAGGGGGATAGTTGAAAGCCGAGCTTGTGAAAAACCTTGCAGAGACAGCCAATCATGCGCGTTATGCCGCAGAAGGTAAAGGGTTTTATGAAAGTTATTTCATACGTGCCAACCATCCTGACAAGCCTGTTGCCTTTTGGATCCGTTATACCGTGTTTGAGCCATCGGGCGATCTTGCATCAGCCATGGGCGAACTGTGGGCTACCTGGTTCGATGGATCGACCGCAAAGCATGTGTCGGTTAAGGATGAGTTCCCTGTATCCAAATGCGTGTTTGATAAGGAGCGTTTTTTGGTAAAGGTGGGGGATGCGCTTCTTGACAAGGACAAGGCTGCCGGCAGGGCCGGGAAAGAGAACTCTGTGTCGTGGGACCTTTCCTATGCCGGCATCAGCGGGCCTCTATTTCTGTTTTCTCCGGGGCTTTACGAAACAAAGCTCCCAAAGGCCAAGAGCCTTGTAGGTCTGCCGTTGGCAAGGTTCGACGGAACGATTGCCGTGGACGGTAACACCCATGAAATAAACGGGTGGATCGGCAGCCAGAACCATAACTGGGGTGTAAAACACACCGACCACTACGCATGGGGGCAGGTGGCCGGTTTTGACGGTGAGATGGATTCCTTTTTTGAAGTGGCAACGGCACAACTGAGGTTCGGGCCGGTCAAGACCCCACGCATGACCCTGATGGTTCTGCGTCACCGCGGCAGGGAATACGCACTGAACACCATACTTCGCAGCCTTTTGGCGCGAGGCAGGTTCGGTTATTTTTCATGGGAGTTTGCATCTGAAAACGATGAGGTATCGATTCAAGGCACCATTGTTGCACAAAAGGAGGATTTTGTCGGCCTTGAATACAGGAACCCGCCTGGTGGCATAAAACACTGCCTTAACACTAAAATAGCATCATGCCGATTGTCGGTTCTGCTTAAAAGTTCCGGGGAAAGGATCGAGCTTGCCACGAACAGCAGGGCTGCGTTCGAGATCCTGACAGACGACCATCACGGCCATGGCATTAAAATCCATGCATGACCGGTTTGCCTGTTTGCAGCAGCTTTTTTTGCCGTTTATACAGCTTTTTACGTTTTTTTGTCCTGGTTGGAATGCCCTCCCGGGAAACGTGTATTATTCCGGGAGGTTTGCTGTGAAATGTCAGGCAGCCGTTTTTTTTGTTTTTTCTTCCAGACGGCGGGAAATGCTTGACATCCATTTTTTTTACTTATACTCTAATAGTTTAATTTTCTGATGTGGCATATATGTCGCATATATGTCACCAGGGCCGACACTTGAACATGGAAATTTGATTTTATAGGCAGGAAGAAAAACTACGTGAATTTGGAAGGGAGGTGTAACCAAGGAGGAAATTGATTTAAAGGCGGTGTAAACCGCATAAGAGAGTATTTGGTGGGTATAAATGTTAAAATCAGAACAGGAGGTATCTAAATGCCAAGTTACGTAATTGCTGAGAAGTGCGACGGCTGCAAGGGCGGGGACAAGACCGCATGTATGTACATCTGTCCCAACGACCTTATGGTCCTTGATCCTAATGAAATGAAAGCCTACAACCAGGAGCCGGATCAGTGCTGGGAATGTTTTTCCTGCGTAAAGATTTGCCCGAGCCAGGCTATCGAGGTGAGAGGCTACTCCGATTTTGTTCCACTTGGAAGCAGCATTGTCCCAATGATGGGTACAGAGGACATCATGTGGACATGCAAGTTCAGGAACGGTGTTGTAAAACGGTTCAAGTTCCCGATCCGTACTACCGACGAAGGCACTGCAAACGCCTACACCGATCTGCAGGGCAAGGATCTTGATTCAGGCCTGCTTGCAACCGAAGAGGCTGATGGTTATGAGATCCCAAGGCCCCAGGCTACTGTTTAAATTGGGAGCGTTTTTAGAGTTTTAAATTTTGTATGAATATTTTAAGGAGGATATAATATGGCATTACCAAACAAACCATTGGGTGAAATCAAGGCCGTAAGGGATCCCGAAGTTGATGAGCGCGAGGTTGATATCCTGATCGTCGGCGGCGGCATGGCTGCTTGCGGCGCAGCCTTTGAGATTAAAAAGTGGGCTGCTGATAAAAAGATCCTTCTGGTCGACAAGGCTGCAATGGAGAGGAGCGGCGCAGTTGCCCAGGGTCTTTCCGCTATTAACACCTATCTTGGCGAGAACACCCCTGATGATTATGTACGCATGGTGCGTAACGACCTCATGGGTATAGTCCGTGAAGACCTTATCTTTGATCTTGGCTGCCACGTGGATGACTCTGTTCATCTGTTCGAGGAGTGGGGGCTTCCGATCTGGAAGAAGAGCGAGGATGGGAAGAACCTGGATGGTAAAAAGGGTCTTGCCATGGGTACGCTGAAGTCAGGGGCAAAGCCCGTGCGTACCGGCAAGTGGCAGATCATGATCAACGGCGAGTCCTACAAGAGGATCGTTGCAGAAGCTGCAAAGATGGCTCTTGGCGAAGAGAACATTCTCGAGCGCGTGTTTATCGTTGAGCTTCTCAACGATGCCAACGATCCCGGAAGGATCGCTGGCGCTGTAGGGTTCTCTGTCAGGGAGAACAAGGTATACATAATAAAGGCCAAGGCTGTCATGGTAGCATGCGGCGGTGCCGTCAACATCTACCAGCCCAGGTCGGTCGGCGAGGGCAAGGGCCGTGCATGGTACCCTGTATGGAACTCCGGTTCCACATATACCATGGCGCTTCGTGCCGGCGCAGAGCTTTCAATGATGGAGAACCGTTTCACCCCGGCCCGTTTCAAGGATGGTTACGGTCCTGTTGGTGCATGGTTCCTGCTTTTCAAGGCCAAGACGCTCAACGGTCTGGGTGAACCCTATGCACAAAGCGAGGCAGCAAAAAAAGAGCTGGAAAAATATGCTCCTTACGGAACTGCTGCCATCACTCCAACCTGTCTGCGTAACCACCTGATGCTCTTCGAGATGAAGGAAGGCCGCGGCCCAATCATCATGGACACCGTGACCGCGCTGGCAGAACTTGGAAAAACCATGGAGAAGAAAGAGCTCAAGCACCTCGAATCAGAAGCTTGGGAAGATTTCCTCGACATGACCTGCGGTCAGGCCAACCTCTGGTGTGCTACCAACACCGAGCCTGAAAAGAAGAACTCCGAGGTTATGCCTACCGAGCCGTACCTGCTTGGTTCCCACTCCGGCTGCTGCGGTATCTGGACATCGGGCCCGGATTACGACTGGGTACCTGATTCCTACAAGATCAAGGCCAAGAACGGCAAGGTCTACAACCGCATGACTACGGTTGACGGTCTGTTCACGGCTGGTGACGGTGTTGCATGTTCCGGCCACAAGTTCTCCTCAGGGTCTCATGCCGAGGGGCGTATTGCCGCCAAGTCCATGGCCAGGTATGTGCGTGATAACGCAGACTTTACCCCGACTATCAAGGAGACAAAGGAAGAGCTGGTTGACATGGTTTACAAGCCTGTTCGTGTTTTCCTTGATAATTGCGATTACACGACCGCTGTTGACATCAACCCGAACTATGTGAAGCCGAACGGTATGATGTACCGTCTCATGAAGGCCACCCATGAGTATGGTGCTGGAACAGCTACCTACTACATGACAACCGAGAAAAACCTCGAGATCCTCATGGAAATGTTTGAGATGATGCGCGAGGATTGCGAGAAGCTGGCTGCGGGTGATCTGCATGAGCTTCTCAGGTGCTGGGAGATTATCCACAGGATATACACCGTGGAAGCCCACTGCCGGCACATCCAGTTCAGGAAGGAGACCCGTTATCCAGGATTCTACTACAATGCCGATTATCCGGGGCAGGATGACGAGAATTGGTTCTGTTTCACCAACTCTACATACAACAAGGAAACCAACGAGTGGAACCTGAAGAAGGTGGAATACCACAAGATCATTCCTGATGCATAGATTTGGTGTTGAACCGGCGACAAACCTCCAGGCGCTTTGCCGCCTGGAGGTTTTTATTAAAGAGAGTCGGGGTCATACTTGTGGGCATGGTTGGATGGTCTCCCCCTGCTTTAATCCGGGTTTTACGGCTGTGGCCGACGGCCGGTAAAAGGCGTTAAGGTTTTTGGAGCTTCGGCCATAACCGCAAATTCCGGGTTATATGCAGGGGCAGGATCCAACGGTTGTGCCGTATCGGTATCCCGGCTCTTTAAAAATCGCAAAAAATTCACATAAATTTTTAACGGAGGGATGGTATGGCGACAGATAATTCAACCTCTGCCAACGGTAGCATAATGGTTGTTGGAGGAGGCATCAGTGGTCTGACTACCGCCCTTGAGGCTGCCGAGGTTGGGTATGAAGTGTTTCTGATTGAGAAGGAACCTTATCTTGGAGGACGTGTGTCGCAGCTTAATCAGTATTTCCCCAAGCTGTGCCCGCCGTCCTGCGGTCTTGAGATCAATTACAGGCGGATAAAGGACAATCGCAAGATACATACGTATACGCTTGCCGAGGTGGAAAAGGTGGAGGGAGAGGCTGGCAACTACAAGGTTACGGTCCAGCTGAATCCCAGGTTCATCAACCAAAACTGCACGGCATGCGGAGAATGCGTGGATGTATGCCCGGTTGAACGAAGCAACAGCTTCAATTTCGGCATGGACAAGACAAAGGCCATTTTCAAGTCAACCGACATGGCATTCCCGATGAGGTATACCATTGATGGTGTGGCTTGCAAGGGTACATCCTGCGGCAAGTGTGCAGAAGCATGCAGGTACAATGCAATAGAGCTGGACATGAAACCCAGGATGATAGATCTCAATGTCGGCTCCATAGTCTGGGCTACTGGATGGGAACCGTATGACGCAACTAAAATAGACAACCTGGGGTTCGGCAAGTACAAAAACGTTATAACAAACATGATGATGGAGCGACTTGCCGCGCCCAACGGTCCTACGCAAGGCAAAATCGTAAGACCTTCCGACGGCAAGGAACCAAAGAGCGTTGCCTTTGTCCAGTGCGCGGGTTCCAGGGACGAGAATCACCTGCCCTACTGTTCTTACGTCTGCTGCATGGCGTCTTTGAAACAGGCTACCTATATCAGGGAGAGATATCCTGATGCCGAGATCTATATATTTTACATAGACATCAGAACACCAGGTTACAGGTATGAGAAGTTTTACAAGAAGGTTAAGGAGGATGAAAAGGTCTTCTTTATAAAGGGCAAGGTGGCAGAGGTCAGGGAAGAGGCAGGATCGGGCATAACGGTAGTTGCCGAGAACGCTGTCACCGGTGAGAAAACGTCCAAAACGGTTGACATGGCGGTGCTTGCCACCGGCATGCAGCCCACGGCAGCCAAAAACAAACTGCCGGCAGACCTTGTGTATAACGAGGACGGTTTTATAATAAACGATTTCGAAAAAGGCGGTATGTTCGCCGCGGGCTGCGCCAACAAGCCCGCCGATGTCGTGTCATCCAACCAGAATGCCACCGGTATGGCGCTGAAGGCAATTCAAACTCTGAAGAGGTAGGGAGGTCCCCATGGATAAAAAATATTGTGTATATATCTGCACAGGGTGCGGCATAGGGGATTCGCTTGATATAGATGCGTTGTCCGAAGTTGCCAAGGATGAAGGATTCCCCGTAAAGACCAATGAGTTCCTGTGTGGCAAGGAAGGTATAGACCTGATAAAGGCGGATATCAAGGAGGGTGTTAACTGTCTGTCGATAGCCGCCTGTTCCAGGAGAGTAAACTTTGATGTGTTTTCCTTTGACGGATGCCTGGTGGACAGGGTTAACCTGAGGGAACAGGTGGTATGGTCCCACCCCAGGTCCGAGTTCCCGGCTTTAACCGAGGAGGAGAAAGAGGACGAGAGCAAGTTTGACAGGGTGCAGATGCTGGCCGAGGATTATATCCGTATGAGCATGGCCAAGCTAAAGCAGATCAATCCGCCGGAACCTTATAAGCTGGATAGTTTTACAAGGGATATACTGGTTATTGGCGGCGGTGTGACCGGCATGTCGGCGGCTCTTGACGCAGCCAGGGCCGGGTACAAGGTTACTATTGTTGAAAAGAGCAGCGCCCTGGGCGGTTTTGCGGCAAAGATGCGCAAACAGTGCCCCACCAAGGCCCCGTATGACAGCCTCGAGGACCCGGTTGTGGGAGATTTGATCAAGGCGGTCGAGGCTGATGAAAACATAACGGTCAAGACAGACACAGAGGTGGCGCGTATCGCCGGCCAGCCCGGTGATTTCACCGTAACCCTGAAAAAGCCTGGTGAGAAGCATCCCTTTGACGTTCCTTATCCGCTTCCAGATGAGATGAAGGTTGACGAGAACGGCAAGGAACTGACCGCTGAAGAGCAGTTCGAAGTTTACAAAAAGTACAACGAGGGTAAGGAGGATGTTCTTACCCTGGATCCGAACGGATTGAAGTTTGGGGCGGTTATTTTGGCGGCCGGGTGGCGGCCTGCCACATTGGAGGGTGAGGAGTTTGCCCATCTTGGCGTTGGCCAGTCTCCCGACGTTGTTACAAATGTTCAGTTTGAAGAGATCGCCGCAAAGGGAAAGATCATACGGCCGTCAGACGGCAAGGAAGCAAAATCGGTCGTGTTTATCCAAAGCCCCGGCAAGGGGGAAGATGACTCCGATTTTAGCTATTGCGGCGCAGTTACCAGCCTTGCCACCTTAAAGCAGGCCAAGTATGTGCGTGACGACTACAGCGACGGCAAGGCTTATGTTTTTTATCAGCATATGAGGACGCCAGGTCTTTACGAGAATTTTTACAAAAGCATTCAGCAGGATCCCGGCATATTCATGACAAAAGGCGAGGTTGTCAAGGTTTCCAAAAACGGCAACGGCCTTGTTGTTGAAGCGGACAACACCCTGCTTGGTGAAAAGCTGAAAGTGAAGGCTGACATGGTGGTCCTGGCTGCCGGTATGGTGCCGGTCACTGCCGATGAGCCCGTGGTGAACCTTGCATACCGCCAGGGCCCGGGTTTCAGGGACAACGATATATTCGATCAGTATGCCGATTCAAACTTCATATGTTTCCCGTACGAAACGCAGAGAACCGGGGTCTACGCGGCTGGCCCGGTCAGGCGCAGCCTGACCATCGAGGAGTCTATGGAGGACGCTGCAGGCGCCGCCCTCAAGGCGATTCAGTGCATCGAGTCGGCAAACAGAGGCGTTGCTGTCCATCCGCGTTCCGGTGACATGACCTTTCCCGACTTTTTCTTCCAGCGGTGCACCCAGTGCAAGAGGTGTACGGAGGAGTGTCCCTTTGGTGCGCTTGATGACGATGAGAGGGGAACCCCGAAACCCAACCCGACACGGTGCAGGCGGTGTGGAACCTGCATGGGGGCATGCCCTGAGCGCATAATAGGGTTTGCCGATTACAACATAAACAGCGTTGGCAGCATGGTAAAAGCTGTCGAGGTCCCGTCTGAAGACGATTATGACGAACCTCCGCTTCGTATCCTGGCACTTGTATGCGAGAATGACGCATATCCTGCCATTGATATGGCGGGAATGAACAAGCTCTCCTTTTCCGCCGATGTGAGGATAATCCCGGTGCGGTGCCTCGGCTCGGTCAATGTTATATGGATAAAGGATGCGCTTTCGCAAGGAATGGATGGCGTGATTCTGCTTGGCTGCAAGCATGGTGACGACTACCAGTGCCATTTCGTAAAGGGAAGCGAACTCGCGAGCATTCGTATGGCCAAGATAGGCGATGCGTTGAAATCTCTTGCCCTGGAAGAGGAAAGGGTCGCCCAGGTGGAGGTAGCCATTGACGACTATTATAAGATACCCGAGATCATTAACGGGTTCGTGGAAAAAATAGAAGAGCTGGGGCCAAACCCCTTTAAAGGTTTCTAACAATAAGGAGGCATTAACATGAGTGAT
>MZGQ01000124.1 GCA_002085115.1 Desulfococcus sp. 4484_241 | reverse complement strand
AAAGACAGGCAGACAGCAATTGCAGAATACCAGGGTCTCTTTGACGATTTTTGTGACCATCTAAGGGGCCTGTATCACCGGGAATCAAACATTGAACTCTGGACTCAACACCTTGACTCCCTGCTCATGACCTACACTTCGCATATCCCGGCAGCCCGGGTAGGAGATGTGGTCCACGACGTCTCCCTTTACGATCACTGCCGTACCACTGCGGCAATTGCCGCGGCACTTTATCAATACCATGCCATCAGCGACACTATGGAAGAGGCAGCCATCCGGGAAGGTAACCGCGAAAAATTTCTCTTTGTGGGTGGAGACTTCTACGGTATCCAGGAATTCATCTTCAGCAGCCATGGCGAATCCAGGAAATTTCGCTCAAAACTTTTGCGGGGCCGCTCCTTCGCAGTATCTCTTTTCACCGAACTCGCCGTAAGGTTGATTTGCGACCGGCTTGATCTGCCGATGCTTGCGGTCCTGCTGAATGCAGCAGGTAAGTTCCACCTTCTTGCACCCAATCTTCCTGAAACAAGAAAGCGTCTAATCGAATGTGAGGACAAGATCAATGACTGGCTCTTCGCCCATACATACGGCGAAAGTAGCCTTGGGATAACCGCTACCCCGGCAACACCAGACGAGTTTCATGCAGGCAGGTTTCGGAAGCTATGGGACCGCCATCTCCAAAACCTTGAACGCCGCAAGTACAAAAAGGTTAATCTGGAACGCCATGGTGGTGCGGTTACAGATTTTCTTGCCTCGTTTAATAACGATATTGAACCTGGCAAGAGGCTTTGCCCCCTTTGCGGCAAACGGCCATCTGATGCCAAGACGGAAGCCGATAAGGTCTTCCAGCCTGAGCGAACAGTAAGTTGCGCACTGTGCCGAGACCACGTCTTTCTGGGCGCCAACCTGGTCAAAGACCAAATGGTAGCTGTATGCACTCAAGGCGCGGACATTAAAGGCAACGACTGCTTGCTTGCACCTATTTTTGACGAGTTCCAGATAATTTTCAGGAACAGTCCGCTGAACGAGCTGGCAGAAAAAGGGCAACTCCTCGATCTGTTGCAAACGGGAATTGAGCCTGACGGCAGCCTTTCAGGCAAGGCAACGATGAAACTCATAAATGGCCACGTCCCTTGTTACAGGGAAGAGGACAACTATGATGAATGCCTGCTCGAAAGCACCAAGTCTGAAGACAAACTCGAAGAAATGATCGAGCAAATAAAGGAAGTTGGCATCAAGACCTTTTCCCACATCGCAGTCAAGGCCAGACACAAGGATGAAGACAATAGATGCCGTGGTATCGAGGCACTGGGAGTGCTCAAGGCCGACGTGGACCACCTGGGAATGCTCTTTGGTTGCGGCCTGACCGAGAGGCGTTTCACCATCTCTCGGCTTGCCACAGTGAGCCGCCAGCTAAACAGCTTCTTTGCCTTGTACCTGCCGCATCTTCTTTTACAAAAGTTTTACAACACCTATACGGTATTTGCCGGTGGAGACGATCTCTTTCTCATCGGCCCGTGGAACAAGATGGCTGACCTAGCCTGTGAGTTGCGGGAACAATTTGCAAGATTCGTGTGCCATAACCCTGGAATAACCTTTTCTGCCGGAATCACGGTGCACAAGCCCAACACCCCGGTGGATGCCATGGCCGAAGCCGCTGAAGAGACCCTTTCAGCAGCCAAACATGCTGGCAGAAACCGCGTGACTATGTTCGGCCATTCCGTTACTTGGGACAACTTCAAGGAGCTTCTGAAGTACCGGGAAGTGATGCGACAATGGTTAGAAAAGAAATATATCAGTGATTCCATGTTCTACCGATTCAACCACCTGATAGCTATGGCCCAGCAGGAAAAGCACCTTGCTGAAGCCCAAAGCATAACCATTGATGAGATGAGCTGCGTCAAATGGCCGGCCCTCTTCCGTTACAGCCTTGCCCGCAATGTCAACAAAGACAAGAGGGAATCTGCGATGGAGGAGGTGGGGCAGGCGGCGGCATGGATCGAAACGCACAGGGGTACGGTTAGCATCCCACTATGGCATGTCTTGTACGAAAAAAGAGCCTGATAAACAAACAATAGGGAGGATCTCGACCATGACAAATATCAAACTATGGAAGGACAAGGGCAAGCAACTCTTGGATCCTGTGCTTTTTTCGAAAACCGCCGAGGACTTAGCACGACTCATCGGGACAGAGGGAAAAAAAGACAAAAATAAAAACAAAAACAGCCAAGTGAGGCGCTACTTTGATGAGGTGGTGCGTCTCAACACCATGGTCCAGTCCGGTGACGCGGGCATGGAGCAGATACTTCCTCAGGTGCACATGCTTGTGGCTAAGGTGGTCTATGCAAAGGGCCGGAAGCTGGTAACAGACTCCTTTGTCGAGATGATGAAAAGCGGCATTGAGCAGATCAATGACCAGAAAGACCTCCAGGTCTTCACCAACTTCCTGGAATCCTTCATGGGCTTTTACAAGGTTCACGGTCCGAACTAAGCGCATCTTTAGGGCAGTAATGATCAAATGCAAAGGAAGGAGACACTGGCCATGAAACTTAACAAGATATCCAAGATCACCGGCAAGATAGTCCTTGAAAGCGGCCTGCACATCGGCGCCGAAACCCCTTGAGACAAAAATCCTGAAACACAAAGACTTAAAAGAAGACCAGCGTTCTGAAGCCGAGAGAATCCTGAAACTCTTCGGGGTAAGCGGAGCCGATGACCAGGAGAACCTCAAAATAGGCCCGGCACGTGCGTCATTCGCCGACTCCTTTTTGAGCGAAAAGAACAAGAAGATGATAAAGGCGAACCAGCAGTCCTACTTCGAGGTAAAAAGCGAAAACTCCATCAACCGGATCAAGGGCACGGCAGAGAATCCCCGCTTCACCGAGCGGGTCGTGGCAGGGCTGAAGTTTGATTTTGCCATCAGTCTTAAGGAGATGGAGGGAGACGAAGATCTTCTTGATACCTTGCTCGAGGGCCTCAAGCTCCTTGAACATGATGCCCTGGGCGGGTCGGGCAGCCGGGGCTACGGTCGGGTGCACTTCGAGTTCGACGACAAGACCATTAGCAAGAAATTCGCTGAGATCCAGCTTTTTTCGTGAGGCCAGCCCATGCGAACCTATGCCATAACCATCAAACCGGAATCATCCTTTGGCACCCCCCTTAAAGGGGACACCATATTTGGCCAATTCTGCTGGCAGGCAGCCGAAGACCCTGAAATCTTGAATGGCGGCCTAGACCGCTGGATCAAGGTTTACCATGAACGGCCTTTTGCCGTATTTTCCAGTGCCTGGCCACGATTCGAATATGAAAACAAGTGGTTTTATGCTGTCAGACGGCCAGAGCTGCCTCCCTTCATGCTTGGCGACCCTGAAGGCATCACAAGCTGCGAAGAGCGTTTGGCCAGGCGCAAGGAAAACAAGGCCAAGAGATGGCTCCTTGTGTCTGATGACCTTAATCCACAACTATCCTGGGATAATCTCGTGAATGGCAAGGAGCTCGGCAGACGCGTAGCCGCATCCTTTTCCAAGGAAGAGCGAGGGCTGAACTCATCCCTGGGAATACATGGAATAGTAATACAGGCCGAGCAGCAACATAACACCATAAACCGCCTGACCATGACCACGGGAAAAGGAATGTTCGCCCCGTATGTCATGAATAACACCTGGCACTTGCCGGGCATGGAACTAGTACTCTTCGTTGCCATAGACGAGGAGGTCTGCACTATAGAACAAGTAGAAAAGGGATTGGAGCGCATGGGTGAATGGGGCTTCGGCCGGGATGCATCCACGGGCCTTGGCCGTTTTTCCCTTGGTGAAACGGACGAGATAAACTGGCCTCGCCCAGCCGACGGCACCGCCCTTCTGTCACTTTCTCCATGTGTTCCAGAACCAGGACGATTTCAAGAGATGTTCTTTGCACCGTTTACACGGTTCGGGCGCCATGGCGCCCAGCTCCTGCACAAAGGCAAGCCGTTCAAAAATCCCATGGTTATGGCCGATGAGGGTGCGGTCTTCCTCCCGAAACCAGACGACATTCCAGAAACCCCCTATATCGGTCAGGCAGTTACCGGCATCTCCAAGGCAATGCCAGAAGCTGTAGCCCAGGGATATTCCCTCGTCCTGCCATTTAACATACTTCATATCGGCTGCGCAGATGTATATGAACCTACCTCCTTTATCATTGACCAGAAAGAGAAGGAACTGGTTCACTTCGACACCGGTCGCTTCTTGAGCCTGCTTGACAGTGACGCCCTGGCAAAATTTTCTGCCATCTGCCGAAAGGGAACCCCTGCATCGCTCATTGAGTTGATGAAATTCATGCATAGCAAGGCCAGCGATATTTTAATCTTGATGGATGATAAAAGGGTCCCTGTCGTAAAGGCCTTGGTAGACCACTATGAGCAGACCCTGAACCTGCCGCTTCACGACAAGAGAAAGGTAAACCAGGAACTTAACCAGTTCCAGATAATGCGCACGGCCTTTGATTTCCTGTCAGGTGAAGTCTATCTCCCAGGGTCGGCGGTCAAGGGCGCCATCCGCACCGCAGTATTAAATCTGAGGAATAATGGACGGAACTTCCCTGATTTTAAGGGGAAAAATGCCGGCAGAAAACTCCAGGCACGCAGCCCTATCAAAAGGCCTGTGACCTCCGAGGAAATTACTGCTGCCCTGCGCGCCTTTTATAAAAAAGAAAAACAACGGGAAGACAGGGAGCTGGAGAATATCGGTGTCAAACCGGCTCTTTTGAAAATAAACGGCCAAGGTCTTCCTTTCCGGATCGGCCGCCACAGCGGTGCCGAGTGCGTAACAGTTGAAGGACACAGAGACATCAAGATCATGCAGGGTAAAGGCAGCAAGCCTAAGTTTCTTGACCATGCCACTACTGTATGGCTGGCTTCAGATAGCAGGAAACCCAACACTACGGAAAGCCTTCGGCCCTTTGGATGGGCATTTCTGGAAAAGCTCGATCTTGACGCATGGAGCGATCTAAATGCCCAAATCAAAAAAAGACGGCATCATTTTCAGGAACAGCAAGGGATGAAGATTGCGGCTTGGGAGGAGGAGCAATCGGCAAAGAAAGCTCAGCATGAAAAGGAGTTACGGGAAAAAGAAGAAAAAGAAGCAGAACTTGCCGCCCAGCAGGAACA
>MZGQ01000065.1 GCA_002085115.1 Desulfococcus sp. 4484_241 | reverse complement strand
TATTCCCTTAAAGTCGACTCTTGTCGCCAGGTAATACTCACCGTTTCTTACCGGTAAAGTGATTAATGTCCCGCAACCGGACAATGACACTATCAGTATTGCCATAAGAAACTGTTTTATGATCCTTTTCATAACCCTGACTTCTAAAAACAATGGCAGCCCCCTTTTAATACGGATACTTGTTCTTATTCGATATAAAAAGATTTTTCCCGCTAAATTCCAGGTTTCTTGTACCAGTGGGGTTAAAATAATAACCAAACGCCACTGTTTTTAAATCTTGGAGTATATCTCCTCTAATTTTCCCATACTTTGCTTCTACAATATTTCCTTATACCATCCACTTTTGTCCTGACTCGAAAAATATGGTTTCTTTCCTGGTTATATGAAGTTTGCTTTCGATACGATCCATCAGGTTGCTTTTTCATGGCTCTAAAACCAGTCAACTCAGATTTGTATCCGTTTTCCATTTTGGAGGGAGGAATTTTCTCTTGACAAAACATTTTTGACATATATCATAACTTGGTTTATCGAAGCAATTTTGTAATGTATTTTAAGATAAATAAAGCATGGCCCGTCTGAAAACGGGTTGCAAAAGGAGTTGGCATGTACGCTGTAATTTCTACCGGCGGGAAACAGTACCGGGTCAAAAAGGATGAAACCCTCAGGATAGAAAAGATAGACGGCCAGGTCGGAGACACGGTTTCCTTTGACAGGGTCCTGCTTTTCTCAGACGGCGAAAACATGGAGGTAGGCAGGCCTTTGCTGGAAAACGTAACGGTCACAGGCCGTATAGTGGCACAGGATAAAGCCAAAAAGATCATCGTTTTCAAGTACAAAAGGCGTAAACGTTACCGCCGCAAGCAGGGACACAGGCAACCCTTCACAGCGGTAAAAATAGAGGCCATCGACGCCGGCAAATAAAAACAAAAGGGGGGTGGCAAAACCATGGCACATAAAAAAGCGGGCGGAAGCTCAAGAAACGGACGCGACAGCAGAGGGCAGAGACGTGGTGTTAAACGTTTCGGCGGTCAAAGGGTTACGGCCGGCAGCATACTTGTAAGGCAGCTTGGCACAAAGTTTCACCCCGGGAAAAACGTAGGCCTTGGGAAAGATTACACGCTGTATGCTAAGATCGACGGCGTTGTAGCCTTTGAATCCTCAGGTAAACGCAAACAAGTCAGCGTTTATGCCGATTGAAATTCATTGACGAAGCTATTATAACGGTTCGCTCCGGTAAAGGCGGAAGGGGTTGTGTAAGCTTCCGCAGGGAAAGGTTCATACCCAGGGGCGGCCCGGACGGGGGAGACGGGGGAAACGGCGGCAGCATAATCTTCAGGGTCAACCCGTCCAAACGCACTCTGTATTCCTTCAGGTCGAAAAAAATTTTTTCCGCCCCAAACGGCGCTCCCGGCGAAGGCCGTCAGAAAACCGGAAAAAGCGGGAAAGACCTTGTGATTGACGTTCCCCCGGGCACTGTTATAACAGACCCGGAAACCGGTGGAATCATAAGGGACATGGTTTTGCCGGACGAGCCGTTTCTGTTTCTCCGGGGCGGCAGGGGAGGCAAGGGAAACAAGCACTTTGCGACCTCGACCAACCGCGCTCCAAAGTTCGCCCAACCCGGTGAGCCGGGACAGGAAGCAACCGTAAGGCTTGAGTTGAAAATTTTGGCCGATGTCGGCATAATAGGGCTTCCAAATGCCGGCAAGTCAACGCTGCTTGGCGCAATATCCGCTGCCAGGCCTGCCACAAGCGACTATCCGTTTACGACACTGACGCCCAACCTCGGCATGGTGAAAGTCGGCGATGCAGAGCCATTCGCTGTCGCCGATATTCCGGGCCTCATCGAGGGCGCCCATAAAGGAACCGGGCTTGGCATACGTTTTCTCAAACATATAGAGAGGACATCCCTGCTGCTCCACCTCATCGACGCTTCAGCCATAGACAGAAACGATCCGCTTGCCGCATACAGGGCCATAAACCGGGAACTTGAAATGTTTAGTGAAAAAGTCGCGTCAAAACCGCAACTGGTGGTGCTAAACAAGATGGATCTTGCCGGAACCGACAAGCTTGCCGGCCTTTTCGAAAAGGCATCGGGCCTGAATGAATGCCTGCGGATTTCCGCTGCAACACGAAGCGGAATCGATAATTTGAAAAAACGGCTTCTTGAGGTATTATACGGTCATGAAAAATGACGACAGACAAAGCTGTTTCGCCAGGGCAAAACGTGTCGTGATAAAGGCTGGAAGCGGTGTGCTTACAGGTAAAGACGGCCTTAACCTGCCTGCGATAAGATCCATAAGCAAGGGGATAACCGCACTGACGGATCGGGGACTTGAGGTGATATATGTGTCATCAGGAGCCATGGCCTGCGGCATGAAAAAAGTCGGGCTTGCAAAACGTCCTTTGGAACTGCCGAAATGCCAGGCCATAGCCGCCATAGGCCAGGCCGGTTTGATAATGGAATATGAAAAGGCGTTTGCCAGGTACGGCAGGCAGGTGGCACAGGTTCTTCTGACAAACGAGGATCTGTCCAACAGGAAACGTTACCTGAACGCCCGCAACACGCTTTACACACTGCTGGCATGGGATGTTGTGCCGATAATAAACGAAAACGACACGGTCGCCGTGGATGAAATAAAATTCGGGGATAACGACAATCTGGCTGCAATGGTAGCCATGATGATGGATGCTGACCTGCTTGTGAACCTGACCGATACCGACGGGCTATATGACAAGGATCCACGCACATGCGATGAGGCCAGGATGATACCTTCCGTCCACAAAATAACCAGGGAGATGGAGAAAACAGCAAGCCGGCTGCCGGGCGCCGTTGGGACTGGCGGAATGTCAAGCAAGGTTATGGCCGCCAGGAAAGCGACCTGCTGCGGCATACCCGTGGTTATCGCAAACGGCCTTAAAAAAAACGTGCTTACCGACCTGTTTGACGGAAAACCGCTTGGGACATTCTTCCACCCCAACGCCCAGAAATTATGCAGCAGAAAAAGGTGGATCGCTTACAGCCTCAAGGCTGCCGGTTCCATAACGGTTGATGCAGGAGCCGCAATGGCCATAAAGAAAAAAGGCAAAAGCCTTCTTCCCGGAGGGATAAAAACCGTTTCGGGCAACTTTTCTCAAGGGGCGCCTGTTGATATAATATCCGAAACAGGGGAGCTCATTGCAACCGGTCTTGTCAACTACAGCGCAGCTGACATAAAAAAAATCATGGGGCAAAAGACATCGATGATTCCAAAGCTCCTCGGCGGCAAACCCTATGACGAAGTTGTCCACAGAAACAACATGGTCATAATGTCATAAAACAGGATTAACGAAACCTCTATTTGCGGATTCGGCGGAAAAGGAGACAAAAAAATGTCAATAGAAAAAACAGTTACAGATATCGCAAGGGCCGCGAAAAAAGCGGCGCCGGCGGTTGCGGCCTGTCCAGGCGGCAAAAAGAACGACGCACTTATGGCGATTGCCGACAAACTTCAGAAAGAAGCCGACCACATCAAGAAGGAAAACCGCAAGGACCTGGAAGCGGCAGAGAAAGCCGGGCTTTCGGGCGCCATGATCGACAGGCTGACCGTCAGCGACTCAACCATAGAATCGATGGCCAGCGGACTGATGGAAGTGGCCGCACTTCCCGACCCGGTAGGGGCAAAGAGCGCATCATGGAAAAGGCCGAACGGACTGGAGGTCTGCCGCATGCGCATACCACTTGGTGTAATAGGCATAATATATGAATCAAGGCCGAACGTAACGGTGGATGCGGCAGGACTTTGCCTCAAGGCGGGCAACGCCGTGATCCTGCGCGGCGGATCGGAAGCCATACACTCCAACCGCGCGCTTGCCCGGATAATAGGCCACGCGCTTGCCGAAGCCGGCCTTCCGGAAACAGCGGTACAGGTGGTGCCTGTAACCGACAGGGAGGCAGTGACCCATCTGCTGGCACAGGAAGAGTATATAGACCTCATCATACCAAGGGGCGGGGAAGGGCTCATCCGTTTCGTGGTGCAGCACTCATCAATACCGGTGCTGAAACATTACAAAGGGGTTTGCCACGTTTACGTGGACAGCAGCGCGGACATTGAGATGGCTGAAAACATATGTTTCAATGCCAAAGTTCAAAGACCCGGGGTATGCAACGCAATGGAGACGATGCTGGTTCACCGGGATGCGGCGCCCAAATTTCTCCCCGGGATGGCCGACCGGTTCAGGTCTGCCGGAGTGCGTCTCAAAGGATGTGCCGAAACCGTCAAGCTTATACAGGGCACAGAACCTGCAAGTGAAGAAGACTGGTACGCTGAATACCTCGATCTTGTACTTGCCGTCAGGGTTGTGGAATCGATGGATGATGCGATGGCCCATATTGCAAAGTACGGTTCATCACACACCGAAGCGATCGTCACAAGCGATTACAGCCGGGCAATGAAATTCCTGTCCCAGGTGGATTCATCAGTGGTGCTTGTAAACGCCTCCACAAGGTTCAACGACGGCGGCCAGCTCGGCCTTGGCGCCGAGATCGGGATAAGCACCTCGAAACTCCATGCTTTCGGCCCAATGGGCCTTGAAGAACTGACAACGACAAAGTTCATAGTGCTTGGCAACGGGCAGGTAAGAGAATAAACAGACAATTCTTTGAAGATAATGAAAAAAGGACTTTTCGGAGGAACGTTTGACCCGGTGCACTTTGGGCATGTCAGGATAGTTGAAACCATTCGTGACGGGTTCGGCCTTGACGAAATATTTATCGTGCCTGCCTCAATTCCTCCGCACAAGGATGCAAGGCAGATCGCGGACGGATCCGACCGGCTGGAAATGGCCCGGATGGCATTCAAAGGGATACGCGGCGCAACGGTTTCCGATATCGAGCTGAAACATGCCGGAAAGTCTTACACGATAGACACCATAACCCTCTTTTTAAATTCTGCTGCCCACGGCACATCACTATATCTGATAATGGGGCTTGACTCCTTTCTTGAGATCCACACATGGAAATCATACATGGAAATATTCAGACTTCTGCCGATTATCGTTTATGCCAGGATGACAAAACAGGGAGCCGGGCAGGATATTTTTGAAAGCTACCTTGCATCAACGGTTTCTGACAGATACACATTCTCGGCCGCACGTTCCTGCTATACCGATCCATCGCTACAGCCGATATATTTTTACAGGGGCGAACTTATCGATATATCATCCACCGACATACGCAAAAGGATAAGAACCGGCAGACCGATTTCCGGCCATGTGCCTGAACCGGTGGAGAAATATATTATCGAAAGGGGGTTGTATTTATGACAAGCCCCATTGACAGGATGATCGAACCGTACATCGACACGGTGCAAAAAATGAAAGCGTACGACGTTGTTGCCCTTGATGTAAGGGAACTGACGTCGATTGCTGATGCCTTTATAATATGCGAGGGAAAATCAAACCGCCAGGTATCCGCAATAGGAGACCGTATAATCCACGCCCTGAAAAAGATCGGGATCAGGCCAATCTCTGTTGAAGGGCTTGCCGAAGGCAGGTGGGTGCTTATCGACTACGGTGATGTGATAATACATGTTTTCTATGAATCGGTGCGTAAATTCTACGATATAGAGGGGCTGTGGGTAGACGCCAGGCGCATAAACCCGGTCCTGTCTCAAGACGCATGAAAAATTTTTACCCCCCTGTTCCAAAGGCCTGCACTCTTTGTCTTGACCTCAACTCTGATCCGGGTTAGACCTGCAGTTATAAACAACAAGGAAAGGTACATATTATGCGGACCATAGAGACTCCATGCATGCTTGTTATCCTGGACGGATGGGGCATAAACCCGTCACCCGAAGGGAACGCCGTGGCTGCGGCAAACACTCCCAACCTGGACCGGCTGTTTGCCGAATATCCCAACACCCGCCTGGTCTGCTCCGGCAGGGAAGTTGGCCTCCCGCCAGGATACATGGGCAACTCGGAAGTGGGGCACATGAACATAGGCGCCGGCAGAGTCGTGTACCAGGATCTTATGAGAATCAATATTGCGATAGAGGACAAAACCTTTTTTAAAAACGACAGCCTTGTCAAAGCGGCCGAAAAGGCAAAAGCAAACGGAGCCACGCTTCACCTGATCGGCCTTCTGTCGGACGGCGGGGTGCACAGCCATATTGACCACCTGAAGGCTCTTGTCAGGCTGGCATCTGAAAGAGGCGTTAAAACCTGCATTCACGCGATACTTGACGGGCGCGATACCCCTCCGGACAGCGGCAAAAACTACGTTGCCGAATTGCAGGATTTTCTGTCCGGCTATAAAAACGCATATATTGCCACCCTTTGCGGCCGGTTTTACGCCATGGACAGGGACACACGCTGGGAACGCACCCAAAAGGCCTACGACCTGTACACTCTGGGGGAAGGAGCAAGATACCATGACCCGGCAGAAGCCGTAAAAGAATCATACCGCCGCGGCGAAACAGACGAGTTTGTCCTTCCCGTGGCGATCACGGATGATGACGGGCAGCCGCTTGGCACGATCAGAGACAACGACTGCATAATATTTTTCAATTTCCGCGCAGACCGGATGCGCCAGATAGTGCGGGCATTCACCGATCCGGCATTTGGTGAGTTTGAAAAAAAGGTTCGCCCGAAACCCGACATGGCAGTATGCATGACCCTCTACGACGAATCGTTTACCCTGCCTGTTGCCTTCCCGCCCCAAACTCCCCTGAACACGCTTGGCGAGGTTATCAGCAAAAAGGGTTACACGCAGCTTCGCATAGCTGAAACGGAAAAGTACGCGCATGTCACCTATTTTTTCAACGGGGGGATTGAGGAGCCTTTCGAGCGGGAGGAGCGAAAGATGATCCCTTCACCCCGGGATGTTGCAACCTATGATTTAAAGCCGGAAATGAGCGCACTGACCGTGGCTGACGAGCTTGTGGCCAGAATCAGGCAAAACAGGTATGATTTTATCGTGGTTAACTTTGCAAACATGGACATGGTAGGCCATACCGGTGTGTTTGACGCCGCGGTTACCGCATGTGAAACGGTTGATACGGCTGTTGGGAAAATAGTGCCGGAGTTTTTGAAAACAGGGGGAGTGGCGGTTGTAACCGCCGACCACGGCAACTCGGAACAGATGAAGGATGAAAACGGCTCCCCCCACACCGCGCACACAACAAACCCGGTACCCATGATCCTTGTGGATGACGGCAGGAAAGCGGTAACCCTTTCGGAGGGCAAGCTCGGAGACATCGCACCTACGATCCTGTCTGTCATTGGGATCGGCAAGCCGGATGAAATGACAGGAACTCCTCTTTTTTAAAACGGTTCCAGACAGGCTAAAAAGATTTCCCTGCTTTTCTGTCGCATGCCATCTAAAGCCTTAGCTGCCACACCACCTGGATTTTTCGATCATCACCGAGCTTTTTGCCGACCGCCGGAGCTTTGCCCCTGCCCCCGCAATTTTCTTCGTAATCCGTTGTTTCGTAACTCACCAGGAGCATGTTGCCCTTGTAAAAATCATAGGAAAGACCGGCAATAACCATGTCGTACCCGGTATTGCCGGCTATCTTGTCATCAGAATCAGGATCGAAATTGTCATAACGGGCAAACACGGCCAAATCCGGATCAAGCATTGCGAGCCTCACCCTTCCAAAAAACGAGTAACCCTCTGCAGACAGGGCCTCTCCCGAAGCATCCACCCAGTTGCCGTCTTTCTGCCCGTCGGTTGCAATATACTGGGCTGTTAATATCACATCCGGGTGCTCATAACTTATCATGCCCAGATTGACGTGATAATCAGGGTAGTCGGCTGCTCCGGCGGCCATCTTGTTACCCTCCCCGTAAACCCCAAAATAGGAAAACTGGAGTCCGGGCAAAACATCGGGCAGCGGCCTGACAGTCAGCCTGCCTTCAAGCACCTTGTTGTTATTGCCCTCGCTTGCATGGTACCCCGGGCCGTTGTAGAGACCGATATGCCAGGTTCCGTACAGGCCGTCGTAATGGTGGTTGCCTGTTTTCCCGGTCGCATCGTTTAACGTGCCTCCGAAATTACCCCGAATACTGACCCCGGTATCCGCCGAATTCAAGACCCCTGCACGCTCTATGGCCATGGTGCCCTGGCACCTGTAAGGATTTACATGTTCCTCAAAATCAAGCCATGGAATATGGCCAAGGCCTGCCTCGATTTTCATGCCGGTCAAAAAACCGGCATCCTTCGGTCTCATCTCGGCATACAGGTATTTCATCCTCTCCTTGTAATCCCCGCTCGTATCTTTATGGATATCGATGGTCATACGGCCGCCAAGCCAATGTGTCACATCCCTTTTAACGGTAAAGTACCCCCTGGTGAGTCTGAAATCGTTGTAAGAGGTATCACTGCCTCCGGCCAGGGGCGACCTGCCGTTGGAATAATCAAGATAACCCAGGATCCCGAACTTCCACCCCTTTAAATAATCCGGAACAGTTGGCTCTTCATCAGCCTGCTCTCTTATCTCACGCGCCTCCTGCCTTGTTATGATTCCCTTTTCAACCAGAACATCAACCAGGCGGTCCTGTTTAACATTCTTGGCTCTGCCGGTACCGGCGCACAACATGCACGCACATAAAAAAACCACCAACACCCTGAAAAACATAGCCATCACAAATTCCTCCTTTTTTACCAGGTATAAATTTTCGTTAAATAACCCATCAGCCGGTCAAATTCCAGCATGGAATGCAAAATAAAGTGTTTATGTAAGGGGAAAATAAGGAAAGTGTTAAAAGTCTGTTTGGCGGCAAAAAATCTCTTTTGAAAAATCTCTTTTGCACGGCTCGGTAAATTTTGGCATTGTGAATCAAAAATTTTCATGGAATATTTGGAAAAGACCCGCTTTAAAAAAAACAGGTGAAAAGGAGCTCCATGTTCAGGAAAAATCTGCTTAACATCGGCTTTGGCAACCGGATAGTGGCTGAACAGATAGTAGCCATTGTTTTGCCTTCGTCCGCCCCTGTCAGACGGATGAAGGACGAGGCTAAAAAGGCAGGCAGGCTGGTGGACGCAACCCAGGGGAGAAAGACCCGGTCCGTGATAGTTACGGCCAGCAACCACGTAATCCTGTCTGCGATACACGCTGACACCATATCACAACGTTTTGCGGTATTGAACGGAAGCCGCCTGCAGCCGGATGACGAGGCCACGGATGAACAGTTGCCGTAATAACACAAAAGAGGGAAAACCGTCTGCCACGGCAGGCGTCCCGAAGCGGGAAAGGGGAAGACTCTTTATCGTTTCAGCGCCGTCCGGCGCCGGCAAAACCACGCTGTGTGATGCTCTCCTGAAACGTGTGCCGGGCATGGTAAGGTCGGTCTCCTATACGACAAGGCAGGCACGAAACGGTGAAAAAAACGGAATCGATTATCACTTCATATCAAAACAGGAATTTGAAAAGGGAATAGAGGAGGGGCGATGGGCGGAATGGGCAAAGGTCCATGACAACTACTACGGCACATCAGCCGATTTTATAGAATCCGCCCTTGATTCAAAAACAGACGTGCTTCTTAACATAGACGTGCAGGGGGCAAAGCAGCTGTTTTCCCGCTACCCGGACAGTACCGGCATTTTCATAATGCCGCCATCCATAGAGGAGCTGAGAAGAAGGCTGGAGGCAAGGGGAACAGACAGCAGGGAAGCGATCGAGAAAAGGCTCAGGGCTGCAGGTTCCGAAATGGCCGAAAGCGTAAACTACCACCACGTCATTCTGAACGACGACCTTCAAACCGCCATAGATGAACTTGTAAAGGTGGTAACCGGTTATCGCCGGACAAACAGGACAGGCCGGGATTGAAAAAAAGAGCCACAGAAACCATATACGGCATTCACCCCGTGTTTGCTGCCATTGCCGCTGGCAGGCGAAGTGTCGAGGCTGTCCTTCTTGTTGAAGGAAAGCATAACCAGAAACAGTATGCCCGGATTCTCGGGGCTGCATCACAACACGGCATAACGGTGGATAATGTTTCGGCGGCTCATCTTGCCTCGCTGACAGGCACAGACTCCCATCAGGGCGTTGGAGCTCGCGTGTCACCCTACCCTTTTGAGCCTGTTGAAATGATCGCGGCAAAGGCGCACAAAAAAAACGCACCATTCATACTTGTGACAGACCATATCACAGACCCGAGAAACCTCGGGGCCCTTGCGCGCACAGCCCTGTGCGCCGGAGCCGATGGAATCGTAATTCCAAAAAACAACTCGGCATCCCCCACCCCGTCGGCATCCAAGGCCTCGGCCGGAGCCATAGAGTTTCTGCCAATATCCAGGGTAACCAACATCGCAAGAACGCTGGACCTGCTGAAAGAAAAGGGGCTCTGGGTAACCGGGCTTGAAAAAGACGCCCCAAAATCCATTTACGAAAGCGACCTTACGGGCCCTGTCGCACTTGTCGTTGGCGGCGAGGGAAAGGGGCTTGGCCGGCTGGTCAAACAAAAATGCGATTTCATTGTTTCCATCCCGCAGTCCGGGCCGGTGGAATCTCTCAACGTGTCTGTCGCCGGGGCCATTGCCATGTATGAAATGGTAAGGCAAAAAATCGCAGGCCAATCACCCCGGACATCCCAATAGGCACCGGTTTTCGTTTGCCATTCCAATGGCAGTTTTATAATATGGGCGTCCGGCCTCCCTCATTTGGGGGGGGGCAGATGTTTTCAAAACACAAAAAGTAAAAATGAAAGGATAGAAATGCAGCAAGGGAAAAAGATAGAACGCAATGACGACGGCTCTTTAACCGTACCCGATTGTCCTGTAATTCCTTTTATAGAGGGTGATGGAACCGGTCCCGACATATGGCACGCGGCACAGATGGTGCTGGATGCCGCGGTTGAGGCGGCATATGGCAACAGCAAAAAAATATCGTGGCTCGAGGTCTACGCAGGCGAAAAGGCATACAATCGAACCGGGCAGTGGCTCCCGGATGAGACATTGAAAACCATACGGGAGCATTCCGTGGCAATAAAAGGGCCTCTGACAACCCCTGTGGGCAAGGGAATACGAAGTCTCAACGTGTCTATCCGTCAGGTTCTTGACCTTTATGCATGTGTTCGCCCCGTACGCTATATCGATCCTGTTCCAAGCCCGATGAAACACCCTGAAAAGGTGGACATGGTTGTTTTTCGCGAAAACACCGAGGATGTCTATGCCGGCATAGAGTGGGAAGCAGGGAGTGGTGAGGCGCAGAAAGTGATTGACTTTCTCGAAAAAGAGATGGGAGCTTCCATTCCCGCCGGTTCAGGCATAGGAATAAAACCCATAAGCGAGGCCAACACAAGACGGCTCGTGGCAAGAGCTGTTGCATACGCACTGGACAAGGGCCTGCCTTCGGTAACCCTTATGCACAAGGGCAACATCATGAAATACACCGAGGGAGCATTCAGGACATGGGGATACAAGGCAGCAGAAGAGATCTTCGGTGACGCTGTTATTACCGAATCGGAACTGCATGAACGGTACGGCGGCAAACAGCCGGATGGAAAGGTGGTTATAAAAGACCGTATCGCAGACATGCTGTTTCAGCAGGTTCTTCTCAGGCCCGAAGAGTACCACGTGATAGCGTGCCCTAACCTGAACGGGGACTATATATCAGACGCACTCGCAGCCCAGGTCGGCGGTCTGGGTATGGCCCCGGGCGCCAACATCGGCGACGAATGCGCGGTGTTCGAGGCAACACATGGGACAGCCCCGAAATACGCCGGGCAGGACAAGGTAAACCCCGGCTCGCTTATTCTCTCCGGAGCCATGATGCTTGAGCATATAGGGTGGAACAGGGCCGCCGACATGGTGTGGAAAGCCCTGCAGCAGGCGGTTGCGGCCGGAGAGGTGACATACGATCTTGCCCGCCAGATCAAGGGGGCAAAAGAGATAAAATGTTCGCAGTTTGCCCAAAAGGTGTGTGACAGGCTGACTGCCATGAGCGGGGAATAATTATAAAAGGTGTGCCGGATTACTTCTTCTTTCATAAAGCTGCTTGAAGATATTTTTTACCCGGCTTTCTGCTGCGTGTGCAAAGGCAGGATTGACATTCGGCAATCAGGCACAAAGGACACGGAAGCCGCCTGTTGCGAAACATACCCATCCTTTGCAAAGATCGTGGAATCTGTCATATGCCCGTCATGCGCAAACGGGTTTGTGCCGATACAGCCGCCCCTCTGTACTACCTGCGGGGAGATGTTCAAAAGTGACGAGGGTATGGATCATGTGTGCGGGGCATGCATCGATTTTCCAAAAAAATTTTGCACTGCAAGAGCCGCCGGCGCCTACAGCGGTCCGCTTATGCCGGCCATACACGCCTTGAAATACAACGGCAGAACCGGGCTCGCCCGTCCGCTCGGTGAGCTGCTTTTTATATCCCTTGCCAAATGGTTCGACATAAATCAAATAGACATGGTTGTGCCAGTTCCCCTTCACAAGTCAAAATTAAGGAAACGGGGCTTTAACCAGGCGTACCTGCTTGTCCGGAACTGGCACAGGACAGCCAGATCCTATGGCCTTGCCTTGCCGCGTGAAAAAATAAAGGCAACCGTTCTTGCACGCACCCAAAAAACCGGGTCACAGACAAAACTGTCAAGAAAAGAGCGGATCGAAAACGTGAAAGGAGCGTTCTGTGTCACTCGAGAGGCCGATGTTTCGGGGAAAAGGGTGTTGCTGGTCGACGATGTATATACCACCGGCGCAACCGTAAACGAATGCGCAAAAACGCTTCTTGCAGGTGGAGCGGCACGGGTGGACGTGCTTACCCTGGCAAGAGCGATACGCATTTGATGGAAGCGGTCCGGCAACGGAGCAATTCCATGAATCATTTACGGCACAGCCCTGTAAAGGGAGGTATATCGTGGAAAAAAGCTTAAAGGCAGGCATAGTGCAGCTGGATGTAAGGCTGGGGGATATCCGGGCAAACGTCAGGAATGCTGTTGCGGGTATTGCCGGGCTTGGGAAAAGAGGCGCCAGGCTTGCTGTTTTACCCGAGCTGTGGGCAAGCGGGTTTGACAACAAACGAATCGCCGAGCATGCGGATAGAACCCCCGAAATCATCGAAACCATTGCGTCGGAAGCTGCAAGGCACAAAACGGTTATCGCAGGTTCTCTTGCAGAAATCTGCGGGAACGCTGTCTGCAATACCCTTGTGGTGATTGACAGCGACGGCTCTATAGCCGGAAGGTACGCCAAGGTCCATCTGTTTTCAGCCACCGGCGAGGACCGTTACTTTGCAAGGGGGGACAGCTGGACCGTGTGTGAAACCTCGATAGGCCGGCTGGGGCTCTTGATATGCTACGACCTGCGATTCCCCGAACTGAGCAGGATCCTGGCCTTAAACGGCGCGGAATGCCTCGTGGTCTGCGCCCAATGGCCTGCGGAGCGGATCTCTCACTGGGAAACCCTCGCAAGGGCGAGGGCCATCGAAAACCAGATTTTTCTGCTTGCCTCTAACCGATGCGGCAGTGACCCAAATATTGTTTACGGCGGCCGCTCACTTGTAGTATCGCCCACCGGAGAGATACTGGCATCCGGACATGATCAAAAACCGGATATCATAGATGCCGTTCTGGACAGGTCTGTCATGGAAAAATTCCGCACACGGATTCCATGCCTTGATGAACGCGTGCCGGATGTTTATGCCGGGACAAAAGGAGAAAAATGATGAAAGCAATGGTCAAGGCCGTAAAAACGGAATTTGAATCAGGCCCCTTCAAACTTGTAACCGAGCAGGTAACCCTTGAAAATGGCGTGGACACGGCCATTCACGTTCTGAGGCACCCCGGGGCTGCGGCAATAGTACCGTTTTTGGACAAAAAAACAGTGGTTATGATCCACCAGTACCGGCACGCCCTGGGCAAAACAATATGGGAGATACCGGCCGGCACCCTTGACTCGGCAAAAGAGAGCCCCCTTGAATGCGCAAGGCGGGAGCTTTTGGAGGAAACCGGCTACAAAGCGGAAAAATTTGAAAAACTCGGCACGATAACCCCGTCGCCTGGCTACTCGGACGAACAGATACACATATTTATGGCAACAAAACTTACGCCCGGGAAACAAAATCTTGACAGGGACGAAGTGCTGCGTGTCCACAGACTCGGATTTGACAGGGTCCTTTCAATGGCGTCCACAGGCGAAATAACGGACTCAAAGACCATGGCGGCGCTGTTTCTTGCCAGCCGCCGCCTGGCCTGATTGCCCAACACTTGCTTCCGGGGCAGCCCCCCGGCATGGAGCGTTGAAAAGATCTATTTTTTCAGCTTCACGATATCGTTCACCCTGAATCCGGCTCCGGAGCGAACAACAGCGACAGAGCCGTCATTGCCGAAAAAGGATGTCACCATAAGCTCGCCCTTGATCCTGCCCGGTGCGTACCCGATAGGCACCCCTGTCTGGGGATCGATTATCTTATCGCCAAGCTCCTGAACAACAAGGATATCACCAACCTTGAGGCCGGTCTTTTTCCCGGCGTTGATATATACCATATTTCCTTTTATACCGGCTATGCGGCCGCTCCACTCTTTTTCCTCGAGCTGCGCCAGCATATTGACCATTGCCTTGGTCAGCGCATCCCTGAGCGCGCCATCACGCAGGTCTGTGTCATAGGATGATTTGGCCCCAAGCCCAAGCACACCGCCGGTTGACTTTGAGTATACACCCTGGCCTGAATCGGCCATTATCTGAACACCGGTGGTCGTATCCACGATACGGTAATCAACAGTGACGCGGGCCACCTGTTTCTTCTGCTTGTAAACCAGCAGGTCCTGGCCTTCTTCCACTTCCGAGTAGGCTGTTATCGCACCGGTCACTATGGCGTTAAGCCCGAGTATCTTGCCCATCTTGGCCGCGGTCGCAGGATCGATAACTCCCGACGCTCCAAGTGACTGCTGCTTAAGTATTGAAGCCATGTCCTGCTGCGGTATAACTATAAACCGCCCGGTCTTCTGGAGTATGGTGCACAGTATGTCGGCAGCGGCTTCCCCTATCCCCATCACCCGCGACGGGGTCTTGTTCTGAAAATTGACCACGCCGACCCGCAGCTTGGGCCCGGTGTACTTGCCGCCGGGAGCGAGCTGATCCTCTATGCCCGTTACAGAGGAATCGTTCCTCACAACTCCCGATATCTTGGGAGAACACCCTGCGACAACAAGGCACAACGCCAGAACGACAACACCGAAAAAAGCTTTTTCGTTTTTCATCCTTTTAACTTTCATTTTTTCTCCTTCCTGCCTCTGTAATGTTTCGGGGATTTGCCCGGCCTGTTTAACATCATAACATCAGGTGCCTCGATCTTCGAGTATCCTGCCGGAATAGTGAACCTTGATGCAGGCGGAGTGACACGCCTTATGTTTTTCAAAAGCATAATGGATGTACCCTCCCTGTTTTTAACCACCGATTTTATGGTCATATTTCCAAGGTCCCTGGCATTCCAGATATAGGCTGTTATTACAGAGCCGTCTTCAGGATATATCGTAGCCTTGTACTTGTTTGAAGGATGACCGTCAACCACCTCGGAGCCCACCTTTACCAGCTTCATTTTTGGCCGGCAAAACGGATTTTTTTCAGAGTTAGGCAGTACCAGGTACTGCTTCCTGTCCGGATAAACCGCGTAGGAGACCTTCTTGTCTCCCCGGTATATCATGACAACAGGCTCCATGACTCCGGCCGGGACATCTCCCTTCAAAGCCT
>MZGQ01000064.1 GCA_002085115.1 Desulfococcus sp. 4484_241 | reverse complement strand
CGGGTACCTCCTGTTTTTATTATTGGTTAATTCTCAAATCTTAACATAACAGGAGACCCGGATGGTTTCTTTTATTTTTTTGCGTTACCCGTGCAAAATTCAGGATATAATTGCACAGCCCGACGGAAAAGTCCTCTGGCTTGCAAAAAGATTTTTTCCGGAAACATATTTGAAGGTACTGTCCTTTGGCTACAGGAAGATATTTTATAAAAAATTCCTCGAAGGTTAAGCGTCTGCAGCAGTTGAAGCAACCTGGACCTTTGGCTGGCAACTGTTTTGAACCGGCAGTTTAATTAAAGCACCGACGGCTTACTGTTACCCCAGGTTTTACCCCATGCCAGGGTGGAATGTCTCTTATTTATATTTGACCTGCCGCTGTTTATTGGTAAACTGTCATTTATAAAAAATTTTCAGATGGCCAGGGACGGGCAGCCAAACACCCGGCCGGTGTGGCCTGCGTTAATTGTTTTTCAGTACGTTTTTCCCAAGGGGGGTAAATTTATGGCAAACAAAATCAGAAAGATTGTTCTCATTGTGGCGGTGCTGATGTTTTTGATGGTTTTTACAGGCTGCCAGCTGCTTAAGCCAAAAAGCGACACGGAAGACAGACCTGGGCCGCCGACTGCCGCTGCCGAGCATTCTTCAAAGCCTGAAGCGCCATTGTTTATTTATTATGATTTTGCGGATGTCCCTTTTCCTCCACAGTTACGGCTTGAGTCTGAGGACTCTTTTGTCTACTGGACTGGCAGCCTTAAAACCGGGCTTTTGAGCCTGTCCGGTTGGGTTGATGCCGATTCTCTGTGTTCCTTTTTTGAGCACTATATGACAAAGGACAACTGGCGGTTTTTGAGTCTCCTAAAAGCCCGCCCCATATTAATGCTTTTTGTAAAAAAGAATCGTTACTGTGTCATAAGCATCTCTGATGGTATAAAGACCAATGTCAAAGCATGGGTCGCTCCCACGATCGATGAAATAAGCAGGCAGGATGTCGGGAGTTGAGTGGCCCGCCTGACCTCAAACCTGTCTGGAGGTGGCAATGAACAATATAAGCGGAAAAAACATAGTGCTTGGCATAAGCGGGGGCATAGCAGCATACAAGAGCGTGGAGCTGCTTCGCCTTCTGGTCCGGCAGGGTGCGTCGGTGCGGGTGGTTATGACCAGGAACGCCTGCTCTTTTGTTCCTCCACTTACCTTCAAGGCGCTTTCCGGCCACGAGGTATGTGTTGACCTGTTCGAGGAGGGTTCAGGCACATCCATCCGCCATATAGAATGGGCCACGGAGGCTGACGCTGTTATTATAGCGCCTGCAACGGCTAACGTGATAGGCAAGCTTGCATGCGGCATTGCCGATGATGCCCTTACGACATTGATGCTCGCCGTAACCTCACCGCGCATGATCTGCCCGTCGATGAACACGAACATGTATGAGAACCTGGTGCTCCAGAGAAACCTTGACCGGCTTTCGGATGACGGATATTTCATAGTCGAGCCGGGAACGGGCGAGCTTGCATGCGGAACTTCCGGTGCCGGCCGTATGCCTGAGCCCCCTGTCATAGTTGACAGGCTGTGCCGGATGCTTTCGCCGGATGATCTTGCCGGCAGAAAAGTTCTTGTCACGGCCGGGCCGACAAGGGAGCCGATCGATCCGGTCAGGTTCATATCCAACCATTCATCAGGCAAGATGGGCTACGCCCTGGCTGCGGCCGCAGAGCACAGGGGCGCCGATGTTGTTCTTGTAAGCGGGCCGGTTTGCATCCCGCCTCCCGTGAACGTGGATGTTGTCAACGTCCAGAGCGCAGAAGAGATGGCTTCGGCCGTACTTTCCAGGACAGATGGTGTCCACATCATAATAATGGTGGCGGCGGTCGGCGACTACAGGGTCAGCAACCCGGCCGACAGCAAAATAAAAAAAAGTGGTGCCGGACTCGTTCTTGAACTGCAGGAAAACAGGGATATCTTAAAGGAAGTTGGCAACAGAAAAGACAGGCAGGTGGTAGTAGGATTTGCAGCCGAGACTGACGATCTTGTCAAAAACGCCAGGGCAAAGCTTTTGAAAAAGAACGTGGAGATCCTGGTTGCCAATATGGTTGCCGGGAAAGGCTCGGCTTTCGGGGCCGACACCAACCAGGCTCAACAAACGACTCTGTTTACCGTGTAAAACCGGTTAGCGGAAATTGGGGTTATGCCCCTCTCCTGCTGCGGGCGCTTATCTTTGCCCAGCTGTCTCTAAGGGTAACGGTCCTGTTAAAAACCGGGTTTTGGCTTGTAGAATCCTTCAAATCCACGCAGAAGTATCCCAGCCGTTCAAACTGGAACCTTTCACCCGGAGCAGCGTGCCGAAGAGAGGGCTCAAGGTAGCAGGGGCTCAGCTTTTCAAGACTGTTCGGATTTATGGAATCGGTAAAATCACCATCCTGCGTTTCGGCGCCCGGATTTTCCTTTAAAAAAAGCCTGTCGTAAAGCCTGACTTCGGACCGTACGGCGTGAGATGCCGAAACCCAGTGAATGGTGGCCTTGATCTTTCTGCCGTCCGGCGCGTTGCCCCCTCTTGTCGCAGGATCATACGTGCAGCGTATTTCAGTTATTTCGCCCGTTGCATCGTCTTTTACAACGCTTTGACATTTTATGATGTATGCATACCTGAGCCGCACCTCACGGCCGGGCGCCAGCCGGAAAAACTTTTTCGGCGGATTTTCCATAAAATCATCTTTTTCTATGTAGAGCACCCTTGAAAAGGGGACGTTTCGCGTGCCGGCGGACGGATCTTCAGGATTGTTTATTGCTGTGAGCTCTTCGCTCCTGTTCTCCGGGTAGTTTTCTATAACCATTTTAAGCGGCCGCAAAACAGCCATACGCCTTTGGGCCGTCCTGTTCAGCGTTTCCCGGATTACATGCTCCAGAAGGGCAACATCAACAAGGCTGTCCTTTTTTGCTATGCCTATCATGTCGCAAAATTTCCGTATGGCCTCAGGAGGTATGCCGCGCCGTCTCATTCCGGCTATAGTGGGCATCCGCGGATCATCCCAGCCTTCAACACGGCCTTCCTCCACAAGCCGGGAAAGTTTTCGCTTGCTAAGCACGGTATAGCTCATGTTGAGCCTTGCGAATTCTATCTGTTTCGGTCTTGGTTCGTCTGTGAGGTTGGATACAAACCAGTCATACAGGGGCCGGTTGTTGGCAAATTCAAGCGTGCAAAGAGAGTGGGTGATGCCTTCGATTGCGTCCGACAGCGGGTGCGCAAAGTCATACATCGGGAAGATACACCATTTTTCCCCTGTGCGGTGGTGCATGGCCTTTCTTATCCTGTATATGGCCGGGTCCCTCAGGCAGAGGTTTGGCGACGCCATATCGATTTTTGCCCTGAGCACGTAGCGCCCCTCTTCGAATTCGCCATTTTTCATCTTTTCAAAAAGAGCAAGGCTCTCCTCGGCCGGCCTGTTACGGTCCGGGCTTTCCACGCCCGGCCTGGTGAGCGTGCCCCTGGTCTCCCGTATTTGATCCGGGCTCAGTCCGCACACGTATGCCTTGCCCTCTTTTATCAGGCGGACGGCAAACCTGTATAGGTCATCGAAATAGTCGGACGCAAAGTACACCCGCTCGCCCGGGTCAAACCCAAGCCATTTCACGTCCCGGAGTATAGACCGGACATATTCTGCGCTTTCCCTGCCGGGATTTGTGTCGTCAAACCTGAGGTTGCATTTTCCGCCGTATTCTGCGGCAATGCCGAAATTGAGGCAGATGGACTTGGCATGGCCTATATGCAGGTAGCCGTTGGGCTCTGGCGGAAACCGCGTTACCGGGCCGTCAGAATATTTGCCGGAGGCGAGATCCTCCTCCACTGTTTTTCTTATAAAGTCTGTTCCTGTTTCGTTCATAACCAAACCCCGGGTATTACGCTCTGTTTCCGGCCAGGATGTCCATGCTTCCGCTCAGGTAGCCGGACAGGTCGGCGCAAACCATTGAAAAACCGATTTTTTTGATGCCCGTTATAATTCTTTCCCTCGTTTCCCTTTCGACAAGCCTTTGGACTTCGTCTGCCGGCACCTCTATTTTTGCCATTTTGCCGTGGTACCTGACGCGGCAGAAGCTAAACCCCTCGTCAAGCACAAGCCGCTCGGCCCTGCCTATCATGTCAAGCAGATCCGGCGTGATCGGCGTTCCATAAGGAATGCGTGTGGCCAGACACGCGCCCGGCGGCTTGTTCCATGTGGACAGGCCGATCTCTTTTGAAAGTTTGCGTATGTCGGTTTTTGAAAAACCCGCCAAAGCCAGCGGCGAGACAACACCGCATTCCCTGCCTGCCGCAAGCCCCGGGCGGTATTCGTCAAAATCGTCTGCACATACCCCGTCTGCCAGATACCCGGCCCCATGGTTGCGGGCAGCAGCCTGCAACTCATTAAACATGATGGTTTTGCAGGTATAGCACCTGTTTGTGCGATTTTCAACAAACTCTGTGTGCTCCAGGCGGGCCGATTCAACTTCCAGTATCTGCACCCCGATCTCCGATGCTATGCGAAGCGCGTCAGCCCTGGCCTTTTCACCGTGCAGGGGCGATACAGATGTTACTGCAATCACACCGTCTCCCATGACCTGTTTTGCCACTGCCAGCACCAGTGCACTGTCGTTTCCGCCTGAAACAGCCACTGCCAGCGGGCTGTGCTCTTTAAGCACCTGAACAAGCTTCTCTTTTTTTTGTGTAAGGGCCATGGGCCTGCAAGGTTTGTTAACATGCGGTTTGTAAACCATTATCGGCTTTTATGCCGTTGCTGCAGCCAAAAAAAGGTTTACACCGCCCGCTCGTTTTTATAGAATTGCGCCAGCCTGGACAGGACGTGGGCCTGTAAAATGTAGAGCCCCCGACAGTTTATGATGCAAGACAGTATACATTGATGGATCTATATTTTCAACAAGGAGACTTGGCGGCATGGGGAAAAAGAGCCTTTTTCAGCCTACAGCAGATGATAACGAGACCGGAAACCTTCAATCACAAGATGAGGGAAAATCTTCCATAAGCAGCGATGCTTCCAGCGGGGCGTCCTCTGACAACAAAAACGGCGTAGCAGCATGCCGGACATCGGCAAACGGCAAAGACAGTGTGTCGGGCACTGCTCCCAATATCCATGAAAGCCCGGCCACCAGGATCATGACCCAGCCGGGCGGAACGTCTGGGGATGGCGGGCCTGATCCCATGACAAGGATGATAGCGGCAGGGGTGGGATGCGCTGCTTTTCTTATCCTTATTCTTCTTGTTGCAAGCGCGATGAATGCCGGGCGTTATTACGTAAAAGAGTCCAGGGGAGCAGTCGAAATCTGGAAAGGGGATTTTTCGCCGGAAGGAAGGGACCGGATCATGGTGCTTCAGGGTACACGATGGGACCGGGACAAAAAGGACTACTATGACAAAAACGAGGTGTTGGATTTTGCCTCATGTTTCTATTTGCAAAAGGCGCTTGGCCTTGTCGATGTGTCAGACATCCGTGACTATGACCGCATACAATACTATCTGGAAAAAGCCATAGCCGTAAACCGTGATGCCGGCAACAGCGATGCTGTTTCAGTTCTGAAAACCGTGGCAAAATACATGCAGGAAGCTGCCATACTGGATACGGGTGAGTCTGACACTGCTCCGGTTGTTGCAAAAAAAATCACCGAAGCAAAACATGCCCTGGCTGCTCTTTTAGCAAAGGGCCGGCATAGGGATCAGCAGAAGTAGACCTTCTGTGGTCTGCCCTCTGCCTGGATGGATTTGCCATTTTTACAACCTGATTGCTTTTTTGTCTTGTTTATATTAAAAATAAAAACAAATTGTCGTTGGCAGGCAACGGCTTTGGGCCAGCGCTTTTATCTTGCAGAAGTTTTACGACAACCGATATTGGGGGGAAACCGCGTCTTTTGTGAATCAACATCAACCTTTACTGTCAGGGGGGTTTTTAGGTGAAAGCATCTATTATAGGTTTTATTTTTTGGATAGCTGCCGGCGTGATGTTCGCATTTAAGGTTCTCTCCGTTCTCATGGAGAAAAACATAGAGGTGTTCACCATTTCCCAGATTGTGGGCGGCACCGACTGGGTGGAGAAGATTCCGTGGCCCGTTCTGCAGAAGTGGGCTTTTACCATCTCGGAAACTCCAATATGGTTTTTGCTGCTTGCAATTGGCGCAGTGTTTATAGTGATAGGTATGTTCAGGAAAGCCTGATTTTTCTTTTCCACCCCGATGTTGAAAAGGTGCCGGTGATTTTTTTATTTACGGCCTTTTCCCGCCTGACCAGCCTCTTGCGGTGAGCTTGTTAATCTGCAGCCTTTTTCACACCCTTCCGATTGTATTGCCACGATTTTCTTGACACAGCGGCCTGCTTGGATATAGATGTGGGCATGCGGCAGGAGAGATATGTAAAATGGACCAAAAGAGACGCATTCTTGTTATCGCTGTTTGCCTGGCCATACTTTGCGTTGTTGCATATGGCCTGATGCGCCGGTTCTCAATCGGGCCCGGTTCTGAAAGCAGGCCGGCCGGTGTGTTGCGTTCCGTGCAAACCAGCAGGACAGACGTGTATCTCTACTTTTCCGGCAAACGGGGCGACTACCTTGTTGCTGAAAAGAGGATTATGGATATGCCAAAGGATCCCGAGCAGTTTGGAAGGACTGTTATAGCGGCGTTAGCAAAAGGGCCAATGGCTGCAGGCCTGGTCCGGACGGTTCCGTCCGGAACGGCGTGCCGTGCTTTTTATATAACCGGTAATAAAACAGCTTATGTGGATCTGCCGTCCTCAATAAGGGATGGATATCCCGGAGGATCTCTGTGTGAGCTTTTGACAGTGTACTCGATTGTGAATTCCCTGGTTTTAAACATGGATGAGGTCGAAAGGGTCAAGATACTCATAGATGGGCGGGAAGCGGAAACTCTTGCAGGGCATGTTGATTTGCGGTTTCCCCTTGCAGCTGACATGCGGATGGTAAGATGAACAAGCAAACAGTGAAAACCCAGCAGCTGCGCAATATAGGCATTATTGCGCATATAGACGCCGGGAAGACCACCGTTACCGAGCGGATTCTCTATTATACCGGGCGTTCATACAAGATAGGCGAAGTCCATAACGGTGAGGCCGTAATGGACTGGATGGCCGATGAGCAGGAGCGGGGGATCACCATAACGTCAGCCGTAACAACCTGCCGCTGGAAGAATGTCGAGATACAGCTTATAGACACGCCGGGGCACGTGGATTTCACGGTGGAGGTGGAACGTTCGCTAAGGGTGCTTGACGGCGCGGTAGGAGTTTTCTGTGCGGTCGGAGGAGTGGAGCCACAGTCGGAAAAGGTCTGGCGCCAGGCAGACAAGTACAGGGTGCCCAAGATAGCCTTTGTAAACAAGATGGATCGGGTCGGAGCCGACTTTTTCAGAACAGTTGAGATGATGAAGGAAAAACTCAACGCACGGCCCCTTGTCATTCAGATTCCGGTGGGGAGGGAAGACCGGTTCTCCGGCGTTATAGACCTGATCGAGATGAAACAGGTGCTGTGGGATGACGATACACTTGGCTCAAGGTTTGAGATGGTTGAAATACCCGATTCTCTGAGGGATGAGGCTGCCAGGCACCGGGAAAACCTGATTGAAACGCTTTCCGACGTGGATGACAGAATCCTTGAGGCATACCTTTCCGAGGAACCCATTGAAAAAAGCGAAATTCTACGGGCCATACGGGAAGCCGTCATCTCCCTCTCATTGGTGCCGGTTCTGTGCGGAAGCGCTCTTCGCAACAAGGGTATTCAGCCACTTCTTGACGCGATTGCCCTTTTTCTCCCCAGTCCCGGGGATATTCCGCCCATTGAAGGTGTCAACCCTGAAACCGGGGAAAAGGTTTACTGCGAGCCGATGCCGGGAAAACCGCTGGCTGCGCTTATTTTCAAGGTTTCCATTATAGAGGGCAGGAAACTTTCGTTTGTAAGGGTTTACAGCGGAAAGCTGGTTGCCGGCAGCGATGTGTTCAACCCGCTGCGGAACAGGAAGGAGAAGGTTTCCCGAATACTCAAGATGCATGCCAACAAGCGGGAACGAATCGATGAGGCCGGCCCCGGCGCTATAGTCGGCGTGGTCGGGCTCAAGGAATCATCAACAGGCGAAACCCTGTGCACGAGTGAACACCCGGTCGCACTTGAAAAAATGGAGTTCGAGGAGCCTGTCATATCGATCGCGGTTGAGCCTAAAACCCACTCGGACCAGGAGAAACTGGACGAGGTTTTGGCAAAATTCGCCGCAGAGGATCCGACTTTAAGGATCAAAATCGACGAGGACACAGGCCAGACCATACTGTCGGGCATGGGCGAGCTTCACCTTGAGATTATAATAAGCCGCATGATGCGCGAATTCAACACCCGGGTCAACGTTGGAAAACCCCAGGTCGTGTACAGGGAGACCATTGCAAAAGCGGCGTCATCCACAATGGAATTTGACAGGGAGATAGCTGGACAGCGTCATGCCGCCGGCGTGAGCCTTGCCCTGAGGCCGCTTGAAAGGGGCACAGGCAACCGGTTTAAGGTAGAGACGGAGCAGGATGTGATTCCACCGCAGTTTATTCCCGACATAGAAAAGGGTATCACCGAATCCTTTGAAAGCGGCTCTTTCATGGGATACCCGGTTATCGATGTTGAGGCGGCTCTTGTGGGCGGTACTTTCCGGGAAGGCCTGTCAACCTCTCTTGCTTATAACGTATGCGCGTCAATGGCCTGCAAGGATGCGTTTTCAAAGGGTGAGCCGTTTCTGCTGGAACCCATAATGAGGGTCGATGTTTTTGTTCCCGACCAGTACATAGGGGACGTGATAGGCGATCTTAACGCGCGGGGCGGAAAGATCGAGTCGATGGAGTCAAAGTCCGGGATGCAGCAGCTGAGGGCCATGGCTCCCCTGTCCCGGCTTTTTGGCTACTCCACCGCTTTGAGGTCGGCCACCCAGGGCAAAGGGACCTTTTCAATGCAGTTTTCCCATTTTGACAGTTCCAACAGCTGATATTTTGTGCCCGTCTTCCCCCCCCCCGATACTATTCCGGAGCAAGGGTTCTGGCATGGGGAGGAAACTTTACGGCGCGTCAGGGGGAGCTATAATCCCAACCGTTGCGCAACATCCTGGTAGTCGGGGTCTTCATTGTAGAGCTTTTCAAGATCGGCACGGCAACGGGATTTTTGGCCCAGCTCCTCGTAAGCCAGTGCCCGTTCATATCTTAAAGCTCTTAGAAGTTCCCCGGATCGGCCTTTCTTGCGGCGCATTGCGGCCGTTAATGTATCCCGGGCCGCGGTTGCCAGCCCGAGTCTCCGAAGCGCTTTGGCCTTGTAAAGCATCAAAGCTGCATGGACAGGGGTCTCGTTTTCAATATCCCCGACCAACCGTACAATTTTCCGGCAGACCTTTTTGTCCGTCGGGTAGGCATCCAGCAGCAGCTCCGCAAGAGACAATTTAACCACCACATCATCAGGTTCGAGCCGCCGCAGTCTTTCAAGGCAGGCAATTGCATCCTGCCAACGCTTCTGGCGCTGGTAAACCTCCACCAGTCCCAGCAGCACGCCCCGCAGATCCGGCCCCACGTGCGCTAAAATCTCGTCTGTGATGGGCAGGCTCATGGTGGAGGAGATGCCGTACTTGGAAAAATAACGGCCCAGGCGACCGTGCTTTTCGGCAGCTGTAGTCAGGCAGTCTTCAGCTTCTGCCAGCCGTTCCTTCTTGAGGGTCAGAAAGCCGGCAAGATACGCTCCATCTGCCAGGTGAAGGGCATCCCTGAGGTGCCGCAGCGCCTTGTCCTCATTGCCGAGGGCCAACTCCCTGCACCCGTCCACCAGGGCCTTTTCATCGTCCGGTGTAACGAGCCGTCTGAAGAAACCCATCGTCAGCCGATCTTCCGGGCGGACCGTTGGGACGGCCGCAGCCGAGCCGGATGCGCTTTTCCCGCCACCCGGCCTCCTGCCCGGAAACGTGGTCGTGTAGAAAAGACCTGTTCCCGGAATGCCTACGGTGGCCCGTTTGCCCCTCGGCCCGATGGTGAACTTTGCCCCGCGCGGCCCAAACGATAACGACCCACCCGACTTGCTGAGGTTCAGGGTCACCCCGGGTGCGATCCTGATTCTTCTCCAAAAACGAAAGCCCATTTCAACAGAACCAGTAACTGTGGATGATTATTCAAATCATTGACAACAACCCTACCATCTGCAGCGATATTCTGCAAGAAATGAAGAGGTGTTATTGACACGTCAAGTTGTCCGGTTGTTTTGACATATGAAATGTCCGGCTGGTTAATATTGAACACCCTGCTGCCGGGGCCAAGGCCGATGCCCGGCGATCCTGGCCTGCTACGCCGCCCTTTCCTTTCATGTACTAACAACACAGTGGCCCCCAGATATTGAAACACAAGGCCGCCCTTGCTATAGATGGTAAGTGTGAAAGCAAGTTCTTATCCTTCGTCTTGAGATTACTGCTCGTAAGTTTTTATAGATTCTCCAGAACAAAAATTGACACAAAAGAAACTGATATTGCTTTGCTGAAAAAACGGCCTGCAGAAAAAGATTCGCAACCTTGATAAAAAACGTGACAATGCCTGGCGCGAATACGACGAAGCTGCTCGTGAAATCGAACGACAAAAGATACCCTGATTGACCAGGTTGAGGCACGGTTGGTGCGGGAAACAGAAGAAGAGAAATTGTTTGCGACACAGTGGCGTTTGATATGAAATATGATTTTGGCAGACACCGTCGTCGTTCCATTCGGTTACGGGGATACGATTATGTATGTTTGGGGATATTGTTGCCGGGAGGATGGAATTAAATGATGCCGGGCGGATGGTAGAATCCGTTTGGAATGAAATTCCGGAATATTATTCTGGTGTTTATATCGACACATTCCAAATCATGCCGAATCACATTCACGGTAGGGGCAGGCCCCCGTGCCCGCCCTGATGGCTCGGTATAGCCGGTTCTAACGTTACCCGTTGGGTACGACTTTACCGTCAGGATCAGGAAGATATAAGCGAGACAGGAGTAACCCGACGGGAGGTGGAAGCCGAAATTCGTCGATTGAAGAAGGAAAATCAGCGTCTGCGGATGGAGCG
>MZGQ01000063.1 GCA_002085115.1 Desulfococcus sp. 4484_241 | reverse complement strand
TGGTTCGGTATCGTTGAAACCACGCTGGACAATGAGCTGGGGATCAAGCCCACGCCGGTTGCCGTGCCTGAAGTGGTTTCCGCCTTGAGCAGCGGCCTTGCCGACACCAATATTTCGCCCCCTACCTGGATGCTGGGAATGCAGGCATACCAGTACTCCAACTATTACCTCAAGCCGCCGTTGCTCTACTCTCCCGCTGCAGTTGTTGTAAGCACCAGAGTCAGGGATCGGTTGCAAAAACTGATGGGCTTTTCCGATGCCTTGGCTGATAATTTCATGGAGCTTATCATCCACGAGTTCAACGTCGACGAACAGTACTGGCGCGATCAGGTACGTGCTTACGAGGCAAAGTGCTTAAAGGCTTTTGAAACCAAGTGCGGCATGAAAGCCATGACTCTTTCGCCTGCCGACCAGGCTGAAATAAGGCGGGCAAGTACAGCCACCATGGAAAAACTGGCCGGCAAGGCGTATCCAAAGGATTTTCTGTACGACATATTAAACGCACTAAGGGTGTACCGCAAGACCGGGCGTTAGTCCTTCGGCTTTTTCACCGGATGCACAGCAGTATCAGGCATTCCAGATGCCTTGTGTTTGGGAAAAAATCATAAGGAATTATATGTTCCGCACAATACCCGGCACGTGCAAGAGCCATAATATCCCTCTTTGCTGTTGCGACGTTGCAGGAGAGATACGCCACACGTTCCGGCCGGCACTTCGATGTTATCCAGTCGATAACCTCGTGTTCGATCCCGGTGCCGGGCGGATTCGCATAGAGAAGCCTGTGCGCGTGTGGATATGAAATTTCTTTTTCAAGCTGCGGAATGCGCTGGGCACACATGCCCTGGAGAATCGTTGCCCCCGGAGCGTTCAAGGCAGCGCATTTTACACTTTCCCTGCATATCTCGATTCCAACAACTTTGCTGCTTTTCTTTATCCACCTTGCAAGTGTGGCGCCCGTGCCGCAATAAAGATCAATCACCAGGTCTTCCGGGGTCGGTGCAAGAAAATCTTCAGCCCTGTTTAAGGCCTTTTCCCAAACAGAGCCCGCAACCTGCCTGAAGGTGGAAGGCCCGTATAACAGCCCTTTTCCATCACAGGAAACCGGCAATCCCCATACCAGGTGCCAGCCTGATTTTGCAAACACCCTGCGCCCGGCAGATGGATGCAGGTTTATCCATACTCCCTCTATGCCGATACCGGCCAGTTGATTCAATATGTCGGAATCAAGCCATCCCATATCCGGCAAGTCACGTGTTTTTACAACCAGGGTGACCTGTGCTCCTGATTGTACATAGAAGGCCAGTGGGAAACAGGCCGGCGGCGGCATTATGTTTACAAACAGGTTTGTTGCCTTGCGTACGATCGGGGAATGTATGTGGCAATCATGCACGGGAAGCACCCGGCCGTGTTTTTTCAAGCCCAGGTGCCAGCCCGAACCGGTATGGCTGGCCGCGAGGCAGACTCTGGACCTGTATCCCCACTGCATACCAGGCGGAGGAGTTTCAATCCGGTGTGTTTTGTCCTGCCATGGCGCAAGAGTGTTATGGAGATAACGCAGTTTTTCAGCGAGGCACTCTTCCGGAGTCATCAACATTATCCTGCAGCCCGGGCATCCTGCGGGGCATTGCGATATATCCGGCAGTAGGGTATTGTTACTGTTCATGGGCGGTTCCTGTCTTTAAGACAGATAAATTAACATACATTCCAGGGGCGCAGCCGGTTGCAGGCAGTCTACACACTGCAGCAGGCCCGTTCAAGTAGAGAAACATGTTTTTACCTGAAACAGAGCAGGAGATAAGAAACCTCGGGTGGGACCGGCTCGACGTAATCCTTGTTACGGGTGACGCGTACATAGATTCTCCCCTGACAGGCGTCGCCGTCATAGGCAAAGTACTGCTTGACGCCGGATACAGGGTGGGTGTGATAGCGCAGCCGGATACACATTCCCCGGCTGACATCACCCGGCTTGGAGAGCCCCTGCTCTTCTGGGGCGTTACCGCGGGTTGCGTGGACTCCATGGTGTCAAACTATACTCCTGCAATGAAACGCAGGAGAAGGGATGACCTTACCCCGGGCGGGATAAATACCCGTCGGCCGGACATGGCCACAATAGTTTATACCAATCTTATCAGGCGGTATTTCAAGCCGACCAGGCCCATAGTTCTCGGTGGAATCGAAGCCAGCCTCAGGAGGATGTCGCATTACGATTACTGGACCGATTCGATCCGGCGCTCTGTGCTGTGCGACGCAAAGGCGGACATACTTGTCTACGGCATGGGGGAACGGACGGTAGTGGAGCTCGCCCGCCGTATGACCGCCGGTTTGCCGATCGCCGGGGTCCGCGGAATCTGCTACATGTCCCGGGAAAGGCCGGACGATTGTGTTGAGCTGCCTTCCCACGCAAAGGTGGCGTCTGATATGGATGCCTTTCAAAGGATGTACAAAAAGTTTTACAGCCAAAGCCTGTCCTGGCGGGGCAAGCCGCTGTGCCAGCTTCAGGATACCCGTTACCTTGTGCAGACTCCGCCACAGCCTCCGCTTACCACAAAAGAGATGGATCACGTTTACGGCCTTGATTATCAACGTGATGTGCATCCGCATGACCGGGAAGCCGGCGATGTCCGTGCCCTTGAAACCATGAAGTTTTCCATCGTTACCCACAGGGGGTGCTACGGCGGATGCAGTTTCTGCTCCATCGCGGTTCACGAGGGGCCGATCATAATGGAACGAAGCGAAGAGTCGATTCTGCAGGAGGCAAGGCGCATGACAAAACATCCGGGCTTTAAGGGTACGGTTTTCAATGTCGGAGGCGCTTCAGCCAACATGTACGGGAGCAGGTGCGCCATGGCCGGAAAGGGCCTGGTCTGCAAGGGCCGCCAATGCCTGTGGCCTGAAATCTGCGACAATCTGAAGGTTGATCACAAAAAGCAGGCAGACCTGCTAAGAAAGATAGCCGAAATCCCGGGGGTGAAAAAGGTGTTTGTCAGATCGGGTATCCGGCACGATATTGTCTTGCATGACTCAAACGGGGGCCGGGCCTACCTTGAGGCACTTGTTGCCGGCCATATATCCGGCCAGCTGAGGCTGGCCCCCGAACATTCGGAGCCGCATATCCTGAAGCTCATGAGAAAACCACGCCCGGAGCTGTTTTTGGATTTTATACGGATGTTCGGGCGCGTAAAAAAAGCGGCCGGTAAAAATGTGTTTTTCTCCTGTTACTTTATAGCGGCTTTTCCCGGATGTACCATGGATGATATGCAAAAGCTAAGGCGGTTTGTCGCCCGGAATCTTCGGTTCAGGCCTGAGCAGGTACAGATATTTACTCCAACACCTTCAACGTGGGCCACGATGATGTACTACACAGGCAGGTCAATAGATGGCGACCTGCTTTTCGTTGAAAAAAACATAGCAAAAAAACAGTTGCAAAAAAGGGTGTTAACAGGCACCGGTTCAAGAGGCGCTGCAAGAGTGAAACAGGTCAAAAGACAGATCCCCTCCCCTCGTACCGGTTCCTGAAAACAATGTCCCGCCGGACGCCAGCAAACAGGAGACGCAAACTTTCTGCCCTGCGGGCTGACTGCATCAGGGCAGAATCGGTCATGGATGGCGGTTGCTGCCGGATTCCAAACACAGGCAAACCCAGGGCAGTGTTTCACAGGAGGGCTTTACCGCAAACACACTGCAGGCACGTATGCCTGGCTTTTCACATGAGCCAGGCATGGATGATACTTGGGGGCGTGAAAAAAAAGAAGGGGCGATGGGGTATTGCCCCCCCCTTTTTGAATTCACAGCGTGCTCTTTTAAAAATATAGTTTTTTCGATTGCTTAGCCCGGGCATGTATTGCCCCGGTTTTATGAAAAGCGCAAAAACCAGGCACCTGCTATTTGCCTTTTCTCCTTTGGTGCCGTGTGCGCGCAAGAAGTTTTCTGTGCTTATGTTTTCTCATCTTTTTCCGCCGTTTTTTTATAACCGAACCCAAAAGCAGACCTCCTTTTCATGTTGACAGTAGCGATTTTTTTTAAGTTTTCCTGTTGCGTAGCATTAATATATGAATATATTTTCAAATTGCAAGGGTTTTGTTTATGGATATTTGCAAACACCTATGATGCAGTGGAGTTATGTTTCGGGGAGACAGATGGCCGGGAAAATTCCAGACAGGGGTACGGTAGCAACTTTTTCAAAAGAGCAGATAAAGGTTGTTGACGAGTCTGTGGCGGTTGCCGAGGAAATGGTGTGCAATTTTTACAAGATGTCGGCAAGCCAGTGGTTGCGTCATCGCTACGATGTAAAAACCTTCTCCGAGCTCTCCCCGCAGGAGAAGGTTGAAGGGCCTTTTGCTCAGATTGTCAGATATGCGGGCAGGGGCAGGGAACTCTCTCTTGGCTCGGCCGTTTACGATTTTTACAAGATATGTCTGCAGGATCCCGCCATACTTTCAGCATTAAGCACCATGAAAAATTTTTCACTTTTCCCGTTCATGGTCTACATAATGGTACACGAGCTTGTCCATATCGTGAGGTTCGCAAAGTTTTACCAGAATTTTAACGCTCCTGATCATGAAAAAAAAGAAGAGGAGAAACGTGTTCACCAGATCACCCGGTCCGTGCTTTCCCCCTACGACATCACCGGTATGGACGATATTTTGAAATTTTACGAAAAATGGGGCACCACCGGGGCCCCGGTAACCGTCGCCTGAAAAACAGGGCATCGCCCGGCTAATGATAAAATCATCATTTTCTTCATTTTTTAGCCTTGACAATGCCACAAAGAGACTTAATGTTTTGTAGACAATTTTCTCATAAAAGATTTTTAAGAGTTTCAACCCCCTGCAACATGTGAGGGGGGAGATGGTGAACAGGTTTTGGTAAGGAGGCCAGGAGATGCCGATCTATGAGTATGAATGTTTGTCATGCGGCAAGACCTATGAAGTATGGCAGAAAATTACCGACAAGCCACTTACAAAATGTGAGGTCTGTTCGGGAAAACTTCGCAAGCTTATCTCCCACAGTTCATTTCATCTGAAAGGATCAGGATGGTATGTGACAGATTATCGTGACAGCAAAAGGCCGGGAAGTTCTTCTGCTAAAAGTAATTCCGATTCCACATCCAAAAATCCGGGCAAACCATCGGAATCAGGAGACAGTAAATAGCCGGGCACAGAGCCTGGAACAGTTTCCGATGAGTTGAGGGTTTTTTGTTTTAATAATTTCCAATAATTTTAATGGTTGATTTAATAGTTTAAGGAGGAGAAAAGATGAAGTTCAGACCACTACATGATCGGATTTTGGTAAAACGTGTTGAGGAGGAGACAAAGACCAAGGGGGGGATTATCATTCCCGACACCGCCAAGGAAAAACCGATAGAGGGAAAAGTTATTGCGGTTGGCAAAGGCAGAGTTGGTGAGGATGGAAAGGTTGTCCCTCTGGAGATCAAGAAGGGTGATCGTATCCTGTTTGGAAAATATGGCGGCACGGAAGTAAAGATGGATGGTGAGGAGTACCTGATCATGCGTGAGGATGACGTGCTTGGAATCCTGGAATAAAAAACTAACTTGTAAAAGGAGTGTGAAATATGGCTGGTAAAGAGATTAAGTATTCTACAAAGGCACGTGAAGCAATGCTCAGCGGAGTCAGGATACTGGCTGATGCAGTTGCTGTTACCCTTGGCCCCAAGGGCAGAAACGTTGTTATTGAAAAATCATGGGGCTCTCCCACAGTCACAAAGGATGGTGTGACGGTTGCCAAGGAGATCGAGCTTGAGGACAAGTTCGAGAATATGGGCGCCCAGATGGTAAAGGAAGTGGCAAGCAAAACCAGTGACACGGCTGGTGACGGTACAACTACTGCCACCGTTCTTGCCAGGGCTATTTACGAGGAAGGCCAGAAGCTTGTCGCCGCGGGGAACAACCCAATGGCCATCAAGCGTGGTATCGACAAGGCCTGTGAGGTGGCCGTGAAAGAGCTTGCAAGCATGAGCAAGCCGACCAAGGATCAGCGCGAAATTGCCCAGGTCGGAACCATATCGGCCAACAGCGATGAGACGATCGGCAATATTATAGCCGAGGCAATGGAAAAGGTCGGCAAAGAGGGCGTTATAACGGTTGAGGAAGCCAAGTCCATGGAGACTACCCTGGATGTCGTAGAGGGTATGCAGTTCGACCGTGGCTACCTCTCGCCGTACTTTGTTACCGATCCTGAAAAGATGGTCGTTTCCCTTGAGAATGCCTACATTCTTATACATGAAAAGAAGCTCTCCAACATGAAGGAGCTTCTTCCGATCCTGGAGCAGATAGCCAAGTCAGGCAAACCCCTCCTGATCATAGCTGAAGATGTTGAAGGGGAAGCGCTTGCCACTCTTGTTGTGAACAAGCTGCGCGGGACACTCAACGTTGCGGCGGTAAAGGCGCCGGGGTTCGGTGACAGACGCAAGGCAATGCTGCAGGATATAGCCATACTGACCGGCGGCCAGGTAGTGTCCGAGGATGTTGGTATAAAGCTGGAAAGTATAACCCTTGCGGATCTTGGGCAGGCCAGGCGCATCACTATTGACAAGGATAATACCACTATCGTGGACGGCGCCGGTAAGAAGGCCGATATCGAAGGCCGGGTAAAACAGATCCGCGCCCAGATCGAGGAGACCACTTCAGATTATGACAGGGAAAAACTCCAGGAACGTCTGGCCAAGCTGGTAGGCGGTGTTGCGGTCATAAATGTCGGCGCCGCTACCGAGACCGAGATGAAGGAGAAGAAGGCCAGGGTGGAAGACGCCCTCAATGCGACCCGTGCTGCGGTTGAGGAGGGTATCCTTCCCGGCGGTGGTGTTGCCCTGGTTCGCTGCCTTGATGCTCTTGGCAAGATCAAGATCAAGGCCGAGGAGAAGCTTGGTGTCAAGGTGGTTATGAAGGCTGTTGAGGCCCCGTTGCGCCAGATAGCAAACAATGCCGGTGTTGAGGGGTCGGTGGTAATAGAAAAGGTGAAGAACGAGTCCGGCAATTTCGGATACAATGCAGCAACCGGAGAGTATTGTGATCTGATTGAGGCCGGTGTTATAGATCCTACCAAGGTGGTCAGGTTCGCCCTGCAGAATGCGTGCAGTGTAGCTTCCGTGATGCTGACCACCGAGGCCATGATCGCCGAAAAGCCTGAGAAGGAAAAGGCACCTGCAGGCATGCCGGGAGGCGGCGGCATGGGTGACATGGGCGGCATGGGCGGCATGATGTAAGTCCATAATCATAAGGCAAATTGGCCGCCACTTTAAAAAAAACAGACAAAAAAAAGCCTTCGCAAAATCTTGCGAAGGCTTTTTTTGTCTATAAATGATTTTTGTGAAAGAGTTATTTTAATACCGTCAACTTTGAAGTGTGTTTACGGTTTGAAAACTCCCTGTTTAACAGGCAGCCACCATGTTATTCCAAAGACCAATGTCATAATCACCGCCTTTGACACAGGAAATCCGGCCTTGCGTGCAACAGGCAGGGCAAAAACAAGCTCGAACGGATGGCCCACGATCCAGAGAAGTGCCACCACAACCCACAGAACGTGCACGGCTCCTGTCAGACCTGTAGCCGCTCCCCATAAAATAAAACACCATCCAGCGACTGCTCCTATCATGTTACCGTGCCAGAACAGTTTGTTGCCATGCATAAGCAAACCTTTCAGCTTCGGGTTTGGCATTGGAACAGAAGGCTTTTCACTGTCATCTGAATTACTCGAAAAAAGCCCATTTTACAAAGTAAAAGAGTATGCCAAACAGGATCGCACTTATCAGGTACCCCTTCCAGTCAACCGGTTTTTTCGCCTTGCCGTCAGCCTGGACAGGCCCGACTTTAAGACCGCAATCCGGGCAGATTTTTGCATTCAGGGGCATCCTGGCAAGACAGTCCGGGCACTGTTTGTATGAGCGAAGCAGCTTTTGGGCTGTGTCGCTTGCGCCTGTCCCCTTTGATGTTTTTTTGGAAGCCATTTTCAAGTTCACCTTTTTATTTGCCGACTGTGTTGTTTTTTAAACAGCTCAAAAAGCAGCAGGGTCCAGCTTTTTACATAACCATCATATATAGCCGTCCTCGATCTTGATTTCACTTTTAGCCCGTGCATCTGCGATCCATGCCATAAACACCTCATTTTTTTTCCGCATGAGAAGGTTCTTTATAATCATATCCTTCTTTTCCTTAAAATCTTCATCAGGCGGCAGCCTGCGCTCCTGGAACACCGGCAGGTAGTAACCGCTTTTCCCTTTCACAACATCATCCGGCACGGCCTTGTTCTTCGAAAGAGTAAAAGCCGCCTTTACAAGTTCCGGTTCCATGCCGATCCCAGGGATAGCACCGAAACGCTTGAAAAACCCGGTAGTAACAACAGTCGCTTTTGTCCCCTTGCATGCATCTTCAAGTGTGGCGCCGCTTTTGATTTTATCAAGCGTGACAACGGCTTCCGCCTCGGCCCGCTTTGTTTGCAGTTCTTTTTTAAGATCGGCCAAAACACGCTCCTTCACGGCCGCAAGTTCGGGTACAGATGGTGGCAATACCTTTACAACCTGAAAAACATAATATTCTCCTGCAAGCTCGATTACATCGCTTATGTCGCCTTCCTCAAGCTCAAAGGCTTTTTTAACCAGTTCATCGCCGTTTTCGATCCCCTTCAATGTATCGGTCCTGGTGAAAAAATCTGTTGATACCACTGCAAGATTTCTGGATTTAGCCACCGTTTCCATTACCCTGGACAGTGGTATTACAGATGCCTCGTTTATTTTTTCAACCTTGATTATGTGCCAGCCGAACTGTGTGCGTACAGGCTTGCTGACATCCCCCTCTTTCATGGAGAAGGCCTTTTCCGAAAACTGTGCGACCATATCATCTTTCTTAAACGTTCCAAGCAGGCCGCCGTCCTTGGCGCTGGGACCTTCGGAGTATTTTTCAGCCATTTTGGCAAAATCTTTTTGTCCGTTTACTATCATATCATATATCTTCAACGCCTGCTTGTGTTTCTCCTCTACAGTTTTTTCGTCCGCATCCTTATCCACTTTTATCAATATGTGCCTTGCACGAACAGTTTTCTCCTTCGTGTATCTGTCATTATGATCGTAGTAAAAATCTTTGATCTCATCGTCCGTGACATCAACCTTGTCAATATATTTGTCCGGTGCAACACGCACATATTCCATTTTGCGTTTTTCAGGCGTCTTGTAACGTTCCTTGTGCTGTTCGAAGTATTCGGCTATATCACTGTCCGATGGATTGACATCGGTATACACATCACTTTTGAATATGGCCGTTTTTATTTTAACCTCCGTGTTTTGCCAGTCATACCACTGCCGGGCCTCTTCCTCCGATACCATCACATTGTCGGTTATAAGCCTCCTGAGTTTTTCGGCAAGCAGATCAAGTTTATGCTGATATTCAAAAGAGGCCGGAGTCATACGGTTACTCTGAAGAATCCGGGTATACAGCGACTTGTCAAAACGGCCGTTGTTCTGAAAAACCGGCATACTGCTTATCGAGCGGGCAAGCTCCTCTTCAGATACGACAATACCAAGCTGCCGGGCTTTCTGGAGTATCAACCTGTTTGCTATAAGCCTGTCCATTGCCTGCTGTTTAAGATTCAGCTTGTCAATAATCCGGTCAACGGCGTCTCCGAACTGTCTCCTGTAGATGTTGAGCAGGCGCTGGTACGAATCCTGGTATTCCCTGGCGGTTATACGTTCTCCGTTAACAATTGCCGCAGTTGCGTTCTGCCTGTTACGGAAATTTCCTATACCAAGGAAAATAAAGGCAAGTATGATAAGCGCCAGAATGCCCTTTATCATTATTGATGACGCTCTTTCCCGCATGTATTGAAGCATTAGGCTAAGCTCCTTTGATATGTTATGATATTATATTTCCGGTTGTTATTTTTCTTTTCGACATTATGTTTTGATATTAGGCAATCGTCTGTTTTTTTGCAAGCATAACCCTGATGTTCATGGGCCAGGATTAAGCCCTAAGTTGCGTATTAAACAGGTATTTGGAAAAACCACAATGTTTTTTGGCAAAAACAGGTGCCGGGAGAACGATATGGAACTGCCGATAATGAAAAGACGGATGCTTGTGGTGACATTGCTCTTGGTGGCGTTTTTTTTTACGTGCCGGCCTGCAGGGGCAGAGACAAGCGGGGAAAACCGGGTTTTATCCATTCACAAGGCCATCGAAATAGCGCTTGAAAAAAATCCTGAAATTCTTTCGGCTAAAGCAAGGCTTGAGAGCAGCGCGCACATGGTGTCTGCCGCCCGTTCAGGCCTTATGCCCAGGCTGGATGTTTCTGAAACGTTTCAGAATACAAGCGTTCCAATGTGGGTCTTTGGAACAAAGCTCAACCAGGGAACCATAACAGCAATGGATTTCAACCCATCCCGGCTCAATGATCCGGATGATATAAGCAATTTCAACACAAAGGTTTCCATGACATGGCCGCTGTATGACGGGGGGAAAACCTTTGCAGACCTGGCCCGGTCAAAACTTGCAAAGGAGGTTAGCCTGCTCGGCCTGAAAAAGGTCCAACAGGATATCATATCGAGAACCGCCCAGGCATACGTGGGGGTTTTGCTGGCCAGCGAGAATCTGAAGGTCGTTAACAAGGCGCTTGAGACCGCAATAGCACATATGAAGACAGTGAAAAACCGCTATCATAACGGATTCGTTGTCAAGAGTGATCTCCTGCGCGCCCAGGTGCGTATAGCAGAACTGGTTCAGCAACAGCTCGATGCGGAAAGCCGGCTCGACATCGCCATTGCCATGTTAAACACGGTGATGGGCAATCCCGTGGACAGCAGGCCTGTGCTTTCCACTCCGTTTCAGAACTGCGTTGAAACAAAAGGTGACCAGGATCTGTGGATTAAAAAGGCTCTTTCCAACCGCCCGGACCTCAAACAGCTCGAGATCCGGCAGCAGATAGCAAAAAAAAAGATAGAGATGAGCAGGGCCGGGCATCTTCCGCAGGTTTTTCTTAACGGCGATTACGAGATCAATTCAAAATCGTTTGACGGCTCGGCCGATTGTTACACCGTTGGGGCTACGGTACAGCTAAACCTTTTTGCCGGCAACGGTATCTCAGCAAGAGTCAGGGCTGCAAAGGCTGAGATGGAGAGTGTAAAGGCGATGTACGAGGCGCTTAAAAATGCGGTCAAGCTTCAGGTTCGCCGGGAATACCTCTCGGCACAGAGCGCATGGCAGAGGATAGAGGTCGCCGGCAGGTCTGTTGCCCAGTCGGAGGAAAACTTACGAATTGTCGGTAACCGTTATAAAAACGGGCTCCTTACCATAGTGGATCTCCTGGATGCTCAGGTGGCAGACCAGAAAGCGCGCAGCCTTCATTTCCAGGCGCTTCACGATTACAAGGTGGCCCGTATAAAGCTTGCCGCAGCCGCGGGTATAATTGATGCCGATTTCAGGTAAAGGGAGGCATGCAATGTTCCGAAAATTGAGGTTTTCATCCATTTGCCTTACAGTGATCATTATAGTTCTGGCCGGGTGCGACAACAAGATCGGGCCCGGCAACTCCGGCCATAAGGCCTCAAAGGCTGTTAAGGCGGCAGTGGGAATTGCCAGGGTCAGCCAGCAGCCGTTTATATATGAAGCTGTAGGGACCGTGGTTCCCCGTACGGCAAGCACAATAGCCAGTAAACTGCTTGCCACTGTCAGGGCGGTTCATGTCCGTGAAGGCGATCGCGTTAAAAAGGGAGATATCCTGCTGGAGCTTGACCAGCGGCAGGTGGATGCCGAAGTTGACAGGGCCAAGGCCGCTTTGGCAGAAGCCTTGCGTGCAGAGGCATCGGCTGAATCGGCTCGTAATTCCGCCAAGGCCGGTGCCGATCTGGCCAAGAGTACTTACGAACGTTACAAGAAGCTTTTAAAGGAAAATTCTGTCAGTCGGCAGGAGTTCGACGAGGTGGAAGCTCGGTATCGCCAGGCCCAGGCCGCACTTGCCCAGGCCGAATCCATGTTGTCCGCCGCCGGCAACCGTGTGGAACAGGCCAGGGCCGCGCTTGAAAACGTTATGGTAAGCAAGAAGGATACGGTTGTGAAGGCTCCCTATGACGGTGTTATAACCGCCAAGATGGTAAACGTTGGTGACCTTGCTTCCCCGGGGACTCCTTTTTTTACACTGGAGAAGGCAAACGTATTTTGCGTTGATCTTGTTCTGCCGGAAAACCATATCCAGGCAGTAAGGCTGGACCAGGATGTCAAAGTCTCCATCCCGGCGCTTGGCGACCTGGAGTTGACCGGGAAAATCAAGCGAATCGTACCGGCTGCTGATACACGGAGCCGCTCGTTCCTGGTAAAGGTAGCACTTCCCGAAAACCCCAACTTAAGATCGGGCATATTTGCGAGAGTCGCAATACCGGTTGGAGATGCCGGTATGATACTTCTGCCCGCCTCCGCTCTGGTCAGGCAGGGGCAACTGACCGGCGTGTTTATAGTGGACAAGACCCAGACAGCCCATTTTCGTCTGGTTCGACCCGGCAAACATTATGGCGATTCGGTTGAGATTATATCCGGGATTTCAAACGGAGACCGGTACGTAATATCCCCCCCTCCTGCACTGCATGACGGCGACAAGGTGGAGGTGCACAGATGAACGCAAAGACAGGGATTGCCGGCAGTATCGCCCGTTTTTTCATCGATTCAAAGTTGACGCCGCTTGTAATCATCACTTCCATACTTCTGGGTATTGCCTCGGTTATAGCCCTGCCAAGGGAAGAGGAGCCCCAGATAATAGTGCCAATGGTGGATGTTTTCGTCCGGATGCCCGGCGCAAGCGCCAAAGAGGTGGAAAACAGGATAACAAGTCCCATGGAGAAGCTGCTGTGGGAGATACCGGGAGTGGAATATGTCTATTCCACGTCGGCTCCCGGCCGTTCCATGGCGGTAGTCAGGTTTTATGTGGGCCAGGACGAGGAGAAGTCGATAGTGCGTCTCCAATCCAAGCTGATGGCAAACAAGGACCGGATCCCGTGGGCGGCGACTCCCCCCCTTATAAAACCAAGGTATATAGACGACGTGCCCGTGCTGTCAGTTACCTTCTGGGGTGATGGCATGGATTATTACCTGCTGAGGCGGGTGGCCGCAGAGGTCGAGAACGAGGTAAAACGTGTTAAAAACGTTTCCATTACCCAGATTATTGGCGGAGAGCGCAGGCAGGTCAGGGTCCTTTTCGATCCGTCCAGGCTTGCGGCAAGGGGCCTGGATATTTGTACCGTGGCCAAAATGGTTCAGGAGAACAACCATTCCGGTGATGCGGGGCAATACCCATCCCCTTATGGCCAGGTCCTCGTGCATGTCGGCGGTTTTTTCAAAAACAAAGATGATGTCGGCAATGTTGTAGTGGGGGTGGACAACGGCAGGCCGGTCTACCTGCGGGATGTTGCTACCATAACAGATGGGCCCGAGGAACCCGATCAGTACGTATTTTTCGGGACAGGCCCTTCCGCCGGGCTTAAAAACATAAAAACCGGCGACAACCCTGCCGGGGTTTACCCCGCTGTTACCCTTACAGTGGCAAAACGGAAGGGCTCCAATGCGGTGACTGTTGTGAATAACGTTCTTGAACGTATTGAAAAACTCCGCGGCACAATACTTCCCGACAATATACACATGACCATTACCCGTGACTACGGTGAAACCGCAAAAGAAAAATCAAACGAGCTTCTGTTTCACATGTTCATAGCCGTTTTTTCTGTCAGCCTGCTTATCTGGCTTGCGCTCGGACGCCGTGAATCGGGCGTGGTGGCCCTGGCCGTTCCGGTCACCCTTGCGCTTACAATAACCGTTTTCTACCTTCACGGATACACATTGAACCGGATTACACTCTTTGCCCTGATTTTTTCCATAGGCATACTCGTGGACGATGCCATAGTGGTGGTGGAAAACATTGTCCGCCACTTCAGCCTGCCGGAAAACAGGGGCCGTTCCCGTTTCGATGTGGCGATCGATGCCGTATCGGAAGTGGGTAATCCAACGATACTTGCAACACTCACCGTTATCTGTGCTATTTTGCCGATGGCCTTTGTGCGTGGGATGATGGGACCCTATATGCGGCCTATCCCTGTCGGCGCTTCTGCCGCAATGGTATTTTCCCTGCTTGTGGCTTTCATCATCACACCGTGGGCCTCGGTACGTCTGTTAAAGAACTCCGAAGGGGAAAGCGGCAGTGGCGGCCATGCGGCCGGGGAGGAGGACTGGAGCATGCGCCTTTACCGGAAAGTGATGGATCCGCTTATACACAATCCTTTCTGGCGGCGGACCTTTCTGGCCGGTATTCTGCTCCTTCTGCTTCTCTCCTGTCTTCTTGTGGGAATCGGAGCAGTGCGTGTGAAGATGCTTCCATTTGACAACAAGAGCGAATTCCAGGTGATACTGGACATGCCTGAATCAGCGACCCTTGAGGAGACCCTTGCCGTTGCGAGGGAGATGGGAAACTACATCAGCACCGTCAATGAGGTCACCGATTACCAGATATATGCCGGCACGTCGGCACCAATCAATTTTAACGGCCTTGTGCGCCATTATTATTTGCGTTCAGGCAGCAACGTTGCGGATATACAGGTCAACCTTGTCGGCAAACACGAGCGCAGTCAACAGAGCCATGCCATTGCCAAACGGGTAAGACCGGCATTGAAGGCAATAGCCGACAGGTACAATGCCAGGGTCAAGACAGTCGAGGTGCCGCCCGGCCCTCCGGTTCTTTCAACTCTGGTTGCCGAGATCTACGGGCCTGACTATGGGCGTCAGAGGGAAATCGCGGCAAAGATAAAAAAGATATTCGAGCAGACCTCTGGCGTGGTGGATGTGGACTGGTACATGGAGGATCACCAGCCCCGTTACGAACTCCTGGTGGACAAGGAAAAGGCTGCACTGCACGGTCTTACGGCCGCCCAGGTGGTGGATACGCTAAAGCTTGCCCTGTCCGGACGCCAGGTAGGGCTACTTCATCAGCCGGAAGAAAGAGAGGATGTGCCTGTTATCCTTCGCCTGCCACTGTCTGAAAGGGCCGGCATGGAAAGACTAAAAGAGATAAAGATAAAAGGTGGTGACGGAAGTCTTGTCCCGCTCTCCGAGCTGGTGCGGGAGCGGAAAACAGATATTGACAGAAGCATATACCATAAAAACCTTATGCCTGTCGTTTATGTGACGGCTGATGTGGCAGGTTCCAAGGAAAGCCCGGTTTACGCCATATTGGAAATGAGCAAGAAGATTGACAACATAAAGTTGCCGGAAGGCTACAGGATAGAGCAGCACACCGCGTCTCTGCCCTCCAGCGACCGCAGGTATGCCATGAAGTGGGACGGCGAGTGGCAGATTACCTATGAGGTGTTCAGGGACCTGGGAATAGCCTTTGGCACCGTGCTGGTTCTGATTTTTATTCTTACGGTGGGGTGGTTTAAATCATTTACCACGCCTGTCACCATCATGGCTGCCATACCCTTTTCATTGATAGGCATTTTACCGGCCCACTGGGCGTTGGGCGCTTTTTTTACAGCAACATCCATGATCGGATTTATCGCGGGCGCCGGTATCGTTGTGCGTAACTCCATCATACTGGTCGATTTTATTGAACTGCGCATAAGGCAGGGCATGCCGCTGGACCAGGCCGTGGTGGATGCCGGAGCAGTCAGGTTCAGGCCAATGATGCTTACCGCAGCAGCTGTTGTTGCCGGTTCTGCCGTAATTCTTTTTGACCCGATTTTCCAGGGAATGGCGGTAAGCCTTATGGCTGGCGAGGTTGCGTCGCTTCTCTTTTCACGTATGACCGTTCCAATTCTTTATTTTCTTGACAAAAGGTGGGAGTTCGCACACGGTCATAACCTGGGGCAAAAAGCCTGAAAAAAAGAGACCGGTATCCGCGCCTGAAACAGATGGATAGGCCGAAAAAAACGAAGGCATTACTGTCATATCGACACATGTAAATGCCGACTTTGACGCTATAGCGTCGCTTCTCGCGGCCCAGAAGCTTTATCCCGGCTCCCTGATTCTCATGCCGGGTTCAAACGAAAAGAACCTGCGAAATTTTTTCATAAGTTCCATGGCCTACCTTTTTAACATGGCCGGGCATGATCAGATCGACTGGGACAGGGTCACCAGGCTGGTTCTTGTGGACACAAGCCAGAAACGCCGCATAGGCAAACTCGTAGACCTGACAGACCGCCCCGGGCTCGAGATTCACATATACGATCATCATCCGCCTTCTGACGGAGACGTGCGAGCGGACCTTCGCATTTACGAACAAACCGGCGCAGCGGTCTCCATACTGGCTTTTATGCTAAGGGAGCGTGGAATAGATATTTCACCGGATGAGGCTACCGTGATGTGCCTTGGCATCTACGAGGACACCGGCAGTTTCACTTTTACATCCACAACTCCGAAAGATTACCAGGCAGCCGCATTTTTTGTTGAGAAGGGCGCAAGCATTGGCACGATAGCCAACATAATTTCACGCGAGATGACGCCGGAGCAGGTGAGTATTTTAAACAGCATGATAGAAAATTCACGAACACTTAAGATCAACGGCGTTGATCTGGCTGTCACCTCGATTATAACCGATGAGTATGTGCCTGATTTCGCATTCCTGGTGCACAAGATGCAGAAGATGAAGGACCAGGGTGTAGTATTTGCAATGGCCCAAATGGGAGGGAGGGTTTACATAGTTGGCAGGTCAAAGATACCGGAGGTGGACGCAGGCGAGATCATGAAGCCGTTTGGCGGCGGCGGCCATCCGTTTGCAGCATCCGCAAGCATAAAAAACATGGCCCTTGCCCAGGTGGAGCAGGAACTTATGGCCGTGCTACGTATGAAAGTCCAGAAGACAACCCGCGCCAGGGATATAATGTCATCGCCGGCCATAACCACCACTCCCGATTTATCCTGCCGCCAGGCAGGGGAACTCCTTACGCACTATAACATAAATGCCCTTCTCGTTACGGAGAAGCCGAATGGTGGCGGACGGGTAATGGGGTCCATAAGCAGGCAGGTGATAGAAAAAGTTCTTTACCACAAGCTCGATGATGCCCTGGTGCGTGAATACATGACAACCGACATATCTCTTGCCAGGCCTGATGACGAGCTTTCCGAAATCCAGGACAAGATAATAGAAAACAACCAGCGGATTTTACCGGTTGTGGAAAACGGAGCGGTAGCAGGGGTCATAACCAGAACAGATCTTTTAAATACGCTGGTGTACCAAAGGGAAAACGGTAACCAGAGGCAGGCCGCACCAAGCCAGCTCAAGGCCACGATGCGCACCAGGAACATATCCCGTCTTATGTCCGAGCGTCTTTCATCCCGCATACTTGATATACTGAAAGCAGCGGGGCAAACAGCAAGGGAGATCGGTTACGATGCATACGTGGTCGGCGGTTTTGTCCGTGACATATTCCTGCAGCGGCATACCGAGGATATAGATATAGTGATCGAGGGGGACGGCATCGAGTTCGCCCGCGAGTTTTCTGCAGCCATGGGCGCGCGAGTACATTTTTACAGGAAGTTTGGCACAGCGGTGATCACGTTTCCTGACGGCTCAAAGATCGATGTGGCGACTGCCCGGCTGGAACACTATCAGGCCCCTGCGGCATTGCCAACGGTTGAGATGAGCTCTATAAAACTTGACCTTTTCCGAAGGGACTTTACTATAAACACGCTGGCAGTATGCCTCAATCCGGACAAGTTCGGGGTCCTGGTCGACTTTTTTTCCGGGCAGAGGGACATCAAGGATAAAATTATACGCGTTCTTCACAGCCTGAGCTTTGTAGAAGACCCGACACGCATATTCCGGGCCATCAGGTTTGAGCAGCGGTTCGGTTTCACCATAGGCAAGATGACCGAGAGGCTTATAAAGAATGCGGTCCGGATGGATTTTTTCAAGCGGTTGAGCGGCCACCGCGTGTTTGGCGAGCTTCGCCAGACATTTGAAGAGGATGATCCTGTACCGGCAATCGTCCGTCTTTCCGAGTTCAAACTGCTTGAATCGCTGCACAGCGCCCTGACAACGGGCAAAAAGACCATAGCCGAGCTTAATGCCACGAGAGAGGTGATCTCCTGGTACGACCTGCTCTTTTTTGAAACCCCTTACATGAAATGGATGGTATACCTGTTCGTCCTTTTAAGAGGCCTTGACGAGGCAACAACCCGTGATGTGTGTGACAGGCTCGAGCTCCACCCCCGTTTCCATGAATTCGTGCTGACCGGCCGCCGGGAGGCTGATTCGTTTCTGAAACGTGCCCAAAAGAATCCGGTTATGAGAAACAGCACCCTGTATGAACTCATGGAAGGGTTAAAGACCGAGCAGGTTCTTTATATCATGGCGGTTGCGGAAGATGATGAGATTAAAAAGATGGTATCCCGCTATATATTAAAACTGCGTCAGGTAAAGACATCCATAAGAGGTAAAGACCTCAAGGCTCTCGGAATAGAGCCTGGCCCGGTTTACGGAAAAATTTTAAGGGCAGTTCTTAAAGCCCGACTGGACGGCATGGTGCACACAAGAGAGGAGGAGCTGGAGTTTGCAAGGCGATATTTCGAGTCTGTCAACAGTTGATGCATGTGAGTATACAAGCCTTTGGTCAACCTTGTGGCAGGCGAACATTACTCATTTAATGGAATGGTTTTATAATGCTGCTTGAATCGGTAAACAAGATAGTTGTCATAGCCCTGCCCGTTGTTTTTGCCGTCGGCGTTCACGAGGCGGCCCATGGGTTTGCTGCCTTTATGATGGGGGACGATACCGCTAAACGGGCCGGAAGAATCAGCCTTAATCCCATACGCCACATAGATCCTTTTGGTTCGGTTCTGCTGCCGCTGCTGCTGGTACTCACTGGCGCGTCGTTCGTTTTTGGGTATGCCCGGCCGGTTCCTATAAATCCGGCGAGGTTCAGGGAATGGAAAAAAGGGATAATAGTGGTCTCCATGGCCGGCATATGCGCCAACCTTGTCTGCCTGGCACTTTCCGGGCTGGGGTTTCGGCTTGTGCTTTACATAGGGAAGGATGCGATTTTAAGCGGATCGCTTTTGGGCATATTTTTCACTGAAATGCTGCTTGTTTTTTGCGCAAGCGCGCTTATCAACGCCGTTTTGGCTGTTTTTAACATGATCCCCCTGCCGCCCCTTGATGGCAGCAGAATTGTCACGGTTTTTCTGCCTGTGCATCTTCAAAAACGGGTTGCATCGGTGGAACGCTTCGGTATAATGATCCTGCTTTTTCTTTTTATTTTCAAGGCGCAGGAGCTGTTTCGGTTTATAAACATGCTGATAATGCCCCTGGTTACGCTTGCACTCGGCAAGGATGGGGCACAGCTTATGTTGAATCTGTTTTAAAGATGTAATTGCGGTACTTAGGAGAGAAGGGATGGGCGGTAAAAAACGTATATTGAGCGGCATGCGGCCGACAGGTCCGCTTCACCTCGGGAATCTGCACGGCGCCTTGGAACAGTGGGTTGAGCTGCAGGACAGGTACGACTGTTTCTATTTCGTGGCTGATTGGCACGCACTTACAAGCAACTACGAAAGCCCAGAGGGACTTTCGGATTATACCATGGAGATGGCCTTTGACTGGCTTTCCGTCGGCCTGTCTCCTGAAAAGAGCACCCTTTTTGTACAGTCACACGTAAAGGAACATGCCGAGCTTTTTCTGATCCTTTCCATGATTACTCCCCTGTCGTGGCTTGAGCGCAATCCCACCTATAAGGACCAGATGGCGCAGCTCTCCGGCCGGGATGTTTCCACTTTAGGGTTTCTGGGCTACCCTGTACTGCAAGCTGCGGATATAATAATGTACAAGACCGACATAGTTCCGGTCGGCGAGGACCAGGTGCCTCACGTTGAGATTACACGTGAGATCGCCCGCCGGTTCAACTATCTTTACGGGAAGGTCTTTACAGAACCCCGGGCAATGCTCACCAAGACACCGAGAATCCTTGGCATAGACAGGCGCAAGATGAGCAAAAGCTACGGAAATGCAATATACCTGTCCGATTCGCCCGAAACAATAGCAAAACGGACCGCCCAGATGATTACCGATCCCCAGCGTGCCAGGAAATGCGATCCCGGTGATCCGGGCGTTTGCAACGTTTTCGAGTTTCACAAGCTGTATACGAAAAAAGAGGTAACAGACGAGATCAACGTCGGATGCCGGTCGGCGGCGTTGGGCTGCGTGGAATGCAAGAAGATGCTGGCAACCAGCCTGGCGGAGGGGCTCGGGCCCATCCGTGAAAAAAGGTCTTACTACGCACAAAGGCCGGAGCTTGTAGCCGAGATACTTGAGGCAGGCACAAAAAGAGCCAGGGAGGTGGCGGCCGGCACCATGGAGGAGGTCAGGTCCGGCATCCGCATATGCTCCAGACTGCGGTAGCGGTTATCCATATATTTTGAAATGTCCGGCTCAGGAAAATTGAATGGCGCAAGGCGACACCTACAGGGTTAAGGTCGAGGTCTTCGAAGGCCCTATGGACCTGCTTGTTCATCTTATAAAGAAGAACGAGGTAAATATCTACGACATACCAATCGCTGAAATAACCCGGCAATTCCTGGATTACATCGATTGGATGAAGATGATGAACATAGATGTCGCCGGTGATTTTCTTTATATGGCGGCTATTCTGACCAACATCAAGTCCCGCACCCTGCTGCCTTCGCACGGACAGGACGAAGATGAACAAGAGGACCCCCGGATGGAGATAACAAGGGCCCTCGAGGAGTATATGAAGATAAAAGGCGCTGCCGAAAGCCTGGGCTCGAGGGATATCCTTAACGAGGATATTTTTACGCGGCCGGTGGACAAAAAGATGTTGCAGCAGGATGACAGCAATGTGATGATAGATGTCGGCCTGTTTGAGCTCATAGACGCTTTTCAGCGCATCATTGATAAGATTCCGACCTCGGCCAGGCTGTTGTTTTCCAACGATGGTATCTCGGTCAAGGAGAGGATATCCCAACTCGTGGAGATATTGGAACAAAAGCGTTCGGTTACGTTTGACGAACTGTTTGACGAACACAGGGATAAAAGTGATATAGTTGTGACCTTTCTGGCGTTGCTTGAGATGGTGAAAATAGGGATAGTGGCGGTACGGCAACACAGCCGGAATGGAGTTATAAGACTGTTTTACCTATGATAGAGGACCTTAAAAATATTGTGGAGAGCCTCCTTTTCGTGGCTGATGCCCCGCTTAGCGTGTCGGCTATAAGGCGGATCATACCGGGCAGTGAAAGCCGGGATATAAAGAGAGTTGCTGATGAACTTGTTGAAGAGTATGAAACACGCCAGGGAGGCTTTTGTCTGTACGAGGTTGCAGATGGGTATCAGTTCCGCACAAGGAACTGTTACAAGGAGTGGATAAAACGTCTTGTTAAACCTAAGCCGGTCAGGCTGGGAAAAGCAGCGCTTGAGACCCTTGCCATAATCGCCTACAACCAGCCTGTTATACGAAGTGATATCGAAAAAATCCGTGGAGTTGACTCTGGTGCGGTTATCCGCACACTGCTCGAACACAAGCTGATAAGGATTCTTGGAAAAAAAGAGGTCCCGGGCAGGCCCCTTATATACGCCACAACAAAAAAATTTTTGGAAGTGTTCAACCTCAGAAGCCTGGAAGACATGCCGAGTCTGAAGGAGATACAGGAGTTCGCCGGGAACGTGGATGATGAGAATGTGGCTGCACAGGAAGATACGAAGCCGCCCGATGGCCGGACAGATGCCGTAAAAAACATTGAAAACACGGATACGACTGACGGCGCTGTTCCGGAATCCGGGGAGAATAAAGTTGATTTGGAAAATGGTTCTTGACCTTCGGTACAGTATAAGTATTATTTACCCATACCGTTTATGCGGGGATGGCGTTACACGGTCAACAGTTTGTTTGTATTAGCTGTATCTGTAAAGCGGCTGGGCGGTTAACTCAGCGGGAGAGTGCCACCTTCACACGGTGGAAGCCACTGGTTCAAATCCAGTACCGCCCACCATTTTCGGGCCCCGGTCTTCATCTGTTTCACTAAGCATCTTGATTTATAAGGGTTGGCAGAACAGGGAGAACCCACATGATTGAATCAAAATATCTCAAGGACAACATCCAGAACATACAGAAACTTATGAGCATCCCTGCACTTAAACATTTTGAAACGCGCAACCTTGCGAAAATTCTTCGTTTGAGCAAGATACGGGAATATGATGACGGAGAACTGATCATAAAGGAAGGCGATATCGATCCCTGGCTCTATTTTCTGCTTGCAGGCAGGGTTGTTATAAAAAAGAAGGGAATAGAGATCTCCAGGATAAGCACTGTGGGAGAAATCTTCGGGGAGATGCGGATCATAGACGACGAGGCCAGATCCGCAGATGTTTACGCTGACGGACACACCATTTGCCTTGCGGTAAACACCGCTGCACACCAGAAATACTCCACAGGCTCCTCGACAGACAAGGAGGAGACCCTTGATTTTATCCTCCTGCTTTACAGGATCTTTGCCGAATATATGAGCGCCCGGCTTCGTCTTACAAACACCGAACTGAAAGACCAAGAAGAAAAGTTCTTCCAAGTAATTTTTTTGTCCGTTTTTAACATGTCAGCAATTATAACATGGAACCACACACTGGTCATTACAAAAGAACGGTTGAGTTCTCAAAAGACGCCATAAACGTTTTTTTTCATATACTCACACGATGCAATCTTCAGTGCGCCCATTGTTACATCAACCCGGAACAGCACGGCCGCGAAACACTTCCTGTTGATCGAATTCAGCGCTGGCTTGACGCCTTTTTGCCGGGAGAGCGGGAAGTCAATGTGATTTTTCTTGGTGGTGAGCCGACACTGCACCCTGACCTTGCCTCTGCCGCGGCTTATGCCAGGCGGGCCGGCTATGCTTCTGTCACCATAGACACCAATGGTTACCTGTTTAACAATATCCTGGATAAAACCACGCCCGCGATCATTGACTACATAAGCTTCAGTCTTGACGGAGCTACTGCCACAACCAATGATGCTATAAGGGGGGCAGGCAGTTACAAAAGATGTATCGAAGGCATAGGCAAGGCGGTTGCCAAGGGTTTTTCAACAAGTCTGATTTATACTGTCAGCACTGCCAATATTTGCGAACTGGATGATATGACCGATCTTGTCACAGACCTGGGCGTTGACCGTGTTTTTATACAGGTGCTCGGTATCCGCGGAAGATCGGGAACTGGCGAGTCTAATACCAGGGGCAAAATTGCCAGGGTATCGAAACGGCAGTGGGAGTCTGTAGTCCCGGCTGCTGCACAGGCAATGGCAAAGCGGGGTATAACCGTAACCTATCCAAAGGTTTTCCTGTCTGATGGAGAAAAATTCGAGTGCGCCGGCCTTGTTGCGGAAAACTACTTTGTTTTTCCAAACGGCAGGGTCTACCGTTGTCCTCTTTGCGAGGATTTCCCTATTCACGGCATGGCGTTTGAAAATGACAGGCTGGTGAACACACCAAGGATAAACGAAACAGATCTTTTCTGCCTTAATATTCCTGAGGGGTGTGTAATGAACAGGCTTGTACAGCCAGGCAACATCAGTTACGGCCCGGACGGTGTCCCGGAATACCGTATAGCCTGCTGCATGTTAAAAGAGGAGGTACGGCCGGCGTAGGTGCGGCGCTATCCACACGGAACTGCCCCGGTGTCTCCTCTTGCCCCGATACTCTTTACACTGCGCCTTCATTTAATTTTTCTGACAATCTTCTATCTGTCCTGGTGTGCCTGCAAGGCCGGGGCATGTTTTTTTGCACAAGATAACCCGGATTGCTCCAGTTTGCATTTGAGAGAGTGTTGCTTTATTCTCAAGTGGCCCTACAAAGTGCACGTTTTCTGATGTAAAGCTTTCAAACAGGCATTTTTTTCATACCGCCGGGTTGCATGGGACAACCGAGTGCCTGGTAAATTTTTTTTGCCCCCGGATCAGGGAGGGTCGCCTTGCGTATATTCATGGTACGGCCATCTGCTCTTCTAAACGTTGCGGTAATCCGGCAGTGGCTGGCCAGTTCCATGTGCAGGGTGCTCCAGCTACCTTTTATACCCTTTTCGCAAAGGCGTTTCCGAACAATCCGGACAAACTGATAGGCCAGGATGGTTATAAATAAATGCCCCTCACTGAACTCGCTCGTATAATTCGGTCCCTTCTTTCGCTTGTTCATCGGGCACCTCCTTTTTTGTTCGATTCTTAATATGTTGTTCGTTTTAATTAAACCACATCATCAAATACGTTCAAAAAATCCTTGAAAACATGGCAGGAGAAGCATAAAACCATACAGTCCGGCCGGTTAAACACTCAAAAACCGCACTTTTAAAGAAAGCAGGCACAAATGGACAGCACCGCGCAGGAAGGACAGCCCCGGGGAACAGTTGCAAAATCCTGGCTCATAACCGGTGGATGCGGCTTTATCGGCCGTAACCTTGTCCAGGATCTCGTCAAAGAGGGAGGCCACGCCATAAGGATCGTGGATAACCTCAAGGTCGGCACTACCAGCGACCTTGGCCAGGTATGTGACTTTGCCGAGATTTCTCCGGGCACAAACGAGCCCATACCATCTTGGCCCGGTGTCGAACTGATCGTCGGCGATATACTGGATTCGGACCTCGTGCTTCGCGCCTGCCAAGGAGCGCATGTCGTGGTCCATCTTGCCGCAAACACCGGAGTAGCCCCCTCGGTTGAAAACCCGCGCATGGACTGCGAAGTCAACGTCATGGGAACCCTGAACTGTCTCGAAGCGGCACGGCAAAACAAAACCGGCCGCTTCGTGTTCGCATCATCCGGGGCCCCGGCCGGCGAGGTGGAACCGCCCATACATGAAGAGCTTCCGCCCCACCCGGTCTCCCCCTATGGGGCCAGCAAACTGGCGGGGGAAGGCTACTGCTCCGCCTATTTCAGAACCTTTGGGCTTGAAACCGTGGCCCTGCGATTCGG
>MZGQ01000062.1 GCA_002085115.1 Desulfococcus sp. 4484_241 | reverse complement strand
GTCCTCGCCGCGCTCACGCAGGGGTGGGAGGGTGATGGAAAAGGTGCGCAGCCTGTAGAGCAGATCGCGGCGGAACAAGCCCTTTTCAACCATGCCGTCAATGTCTCTGTTCGTTGCTGCTATAAGCCGGAAATCGCATGCCACTTCTTTTTCAAGTCCAACCGGCCGGATCTTTTTTTCCTGCAAGGTCCGCAAGAAAATTTTTTGAAGCTCGGCAGACAGTTCGCCGACCTCGTCAAGAAAAAGCGTGCCTTTGTCAGCCTCCCGGACAAGTCCCCTGCGATCCCTGTCGGCGCCTGTAAACGCTCCTTTCACGTGCCCGAACAGTATGCTCTCCGCCAGGTTTTCCGGCAGGGCCGCACAATCCACAACAACGAAGCTTTCTTTTGCGCGGCGGCTGTTGTTGTGGATCACACGGGCGAAAAGCTCCTTGCCTGTCCCGGTCTCTCCGTTAATAAGAACGTTTACATCGGATGCTGCTGCCAGGGCCGCCTGCTCCAGGCACTCGGTGATGGCCCTGCCCGACCCGACAATCTGCTCCCGCTTCATAACAACAGGCCGCATCGCGCGCGTTTTTTGTTCCCGGAACTGGAGCGCACGCTCAATGTGGAGCATCAGTTGCCCGATAACGACAGGCTTTTCCACATACGCCCAGGCCCCGCTGCGTGTTGCCATCTCCGCACCCTCTGCGTCTCCCCCGCCGGTAATTATGATCACTTCGGGTTCCCCACGGGACCGCAGAATAGACGGCACCGCCTCAAGGCCGTTGCCGTCGGGCAGATGGACATCCAACAGAACCAGGTCAAACATGCCGCTTTCTATCTTTTTTGCACCCTCCTCCAGGGTAAGGGCCTCGTCAGCCTCGTGGCCCATCCGGGATATGGTGCGTGAAAAAAGGCGGCATATACCTGCGTCATCGTCGATTGTCAGTATTTTGGCCATGTTTTGCCGGGCCTTTCCCGATATTTAAAGAGTGTTTCAGCCCGGCAGGGCCGCTTTTTTTGTCAATGCCTGTCCGTACCCAGGTTTCAGCTGTCCAGCAGTTCCCTTATCTTGCCAAGCAGGTCCGGTGCCGTGAATGGCTTGTGCACGAACAGGAACCCTTCTTTTTTAATTTTGTCAAAAAGGGCCGTGTCGGTATAGCCGGACATGCAGATGACCTTCAACTCAGGACTTGTTTCCCGTAGGCTCTTTGCAAGCTCCAGCCCGTTTATGCCGGGCATTATCATATCTGTAAGCAGCAGGTCCACGTGCCGGTTGGAGGTCTTGAAGAGCCGTTGCGCCTCCTCTCCGCAGTCTGCCTCGATTACATTGTAACCATAACGGGCCAGCATCATTGTCACGATCTTCCTGACCCGCTCCTCGTCCTCGGCTACCAGGACGGTCTCGGTTCCGTAAAGATTTTTACCCTTGTGTTCCGTTTTATGGGGAGCAGGCCCGGTTTCGGCGCAAGCGGGTATAAATATCTTGACCGTGGTCCCCTTGCCAGGCTCACTGTATATCAGGATGTTGCCCCTGCTTTGCTTTACAATGCCGTAAACGGTGGAAAGGCCAAGGCCCGTGCCTTTGCCTTTTTCTTTTGTCGTGAAAAAAGGCTCGAAAGCCTGGCTTCGGACCTTGCCGGACATACCGGTGCCGGTGTCTGTTATGGAAAGCAGGGCATACCTGCCGGGGGGCAGCTCCAACGGGCTGGTGGGATCGGTTTCATCAAGTTCCACGTTGGCTGTTTCAATGGTTAATTTTCCGCCTTCAGCCATGGCGTCTTTTGCGTTGACCGCCAGGTTCATGATAACCTGCTCCAGTTGACCGGGGTCCATCTCAACCTGGCAAAGGTCGTCTGCAAGCGCAAGCGTAAGCTCGATGTTTTCGCCCAGCAGCCGGTCGAGCATGTTTTTTGTCTCTTTTATTTTTTCATTGATGTCAATCAGTTCAGGGCTCTGGATCTGCCTGCGGCTGAAGGTGAGCAGCTGCCTTGTGAGGTTTGCGGCCCTGTCTGCGGCTTCTTTTATGTCTGTTATAACCTCTCGCATCGGGTCCTGGGGGTCTATGTCCATCAGCGCAAAGTCGGCGTTGCCTGTTATGGATGTCAACAGGTTGTTAAAATCATGCGCGATGCCGCTTGCAAGCCGGCCGATGCTTTCCATCTTCTGGGCGTGCATGAACTGGGCCTCAAGGGCCTCCTGGCGCGTGATATCCTGGGCCACCAGCAGCTTTTCGCCGCCGGTCATTGCCGTGAAGAAGAAAAGGACCGTTTTTTCAGACCCGTCCTTGCAGGTTACAACATGTTTTTGCGGCAGACCGTTTCCACTGTCTCCTTTTGCAAGGTCATCGCTCCACGATTTTGCAATCTGCTGCCGGTACTCAGTGTTGGGATAGGCGGCTTCAAGCCATTCGTCCCAGCTTTTGATATCGTCCGGCGTGTATCCGAACATCTCGGTAAACCTTGAGTTGATGTCGGCTATCAAACCTTTGTCATCCAGCAGGAGCATACCGAGAGGGGATTTTTCGATGAGCGCACTGGTTTTCTCCCTCTCCCTGCCGAGGGCCTCTGATGTCTGCCTCAGAGCGGTGACATCCCCCCCTACAAAAATTATGTTTTTAAGGTTCCCCTCGCTGTCCGATACGGAATCGAAGTTGCCCCTGATGTAGTGGGTGCGGCCCTCCTTGTCCAGCACTTTGTATTCGATCCCATGAACCCTTGCCATTTCACCCTTTAGCCCTTTTGCAAGCAGCCCGGTGAATTTCCCGGTTTCATCCGGATGGACGAACTCAAACCCGGATTTGCCGACCAGCTCCTCCGGCTCGTATCCAAGCAGGTCCCTGTGCGACGGGCTTACATACTCGTACCTTACATTATTGTCAAAAATCGCCAGCAGTGAACGGGTATTTTCCATGAACAGCCTGAACTTTTCATCCTGTTCGTGCAGCCTGTCTTCTGCCTGTTTTTTATCCGTGATGTCCCATATAAAACCGTCAAGAAGCCACCTGCCGTTTTCCCGCACGCCTGCGCCATGTTCCCAGACCCATCGTGTTTCGCCTTTTCGGTTTATTATGCGGTAGGTAAGCTGGTAGGGAGCAAACCGGGCAAGGGCGTTCCGGATTTCATTCCATACGCGGTCACGGTCTTCCGGGTGGATCAGGTCGGCAAACGCGACCACCCTGTTTTTTTCAAGTTCCTCGGGACGGTAACCGGTAAGGGCAAAGCAGCCTTCACTCACGAACTCCATAGTCCATTTCCGGTCGTTATGGCAGCGGTAAACCATTCCCGGAAGGTGGTTAAGCAGGCTGGCGATCCTTGGCATCCGTTTTTTGTCCATGGCAGGGGCCAATTCACGGCTTGTCTCGACAAGCCGAATCTTCACGGCGTTTCGGATGACAAAAGGCAGGCCCCGTATATGCTCTTTTAGAACATAATCCCATGCGCCTGCTTCAAGGCACTTCACGATTGTATCTTCGCTGGACGCGTCGGTCAAAACTATGAGGGGGATACCGGGCAAAACCTCCTGCGCCTTTTTTATGGCATCCGTGATTTCCAGGCAAGCCATTGGATAGTCTGCAACAATAACCAACGGCTGGAAAGATGCAAGTGCGCTTTCATACTCCTTTTGCGTGTACGCCTTTACAATGTCGAAACCTTCGAGAGTTTTTTCGATCTGCCGCTCCGATTCCCCATCATCCTGATGCCGGTCTAAAACAACCAGCACTTTTACATTCGTTTTTTCTTTCATTGCTGTTCCCGCCTGTTTGCACAACATGTCCGGACGGACATAAAATTCCGGCTGATAGTATGCCACAATAGCCTTTTGTGTCAAGGGGTTGTCTGCCGCTAAATCCACAGATTGGTTTTTGATAAAATTGTCTTGGAGACCACGGCAGGTAAAAATTTTTATCCTGTGCTCCCTGGGCGATAAAAATTTCGTTAAATCATCTCTTATTTATTACCGGGGCATACAAAACGATTCCGCAAGAAAAGGCCTTTCAGGGTGCAAGGACCCGTGCTCGGGGAGACCGAGATACTACAACGTTTATTACCATGATTTACCTGATCGCAGCTCCAATTGATATTTTACTTAAATCCACATAAAACATCGAAGAGCCTTGATTTTGATATGGCCGAAAGGCCGATTGCGGAAAGTTACGTGCAAAATCCAGGTTATACAAAATCAGATCTTTTGCAAGGTCGGGGGAAACAAGGTGTTTTGTCCCAGACGTACTGTGTTGTACGCCGCGCAGGGAAGCCCTGAGTTTGAAGCCAAAGACTGCCGAAAAGGTCACTTATGGAGGGAAACCATGGCTAACTTTTGTCACCTGTGTTTGCTCAGCAACGCTTTCCGGTAAAGAGCCTCTTTTTTGAGTGTTTCATCAGTAGCAAGGGCCGCGGCACGGGCAAAGGCGTCTTTTGCCTTTTTGTATTTACCCGCCATCTGGTAAGCCCTTCCCAGGTCAAGGTGAAAAACAGCCACGCCCGGAGTCTTTTTAACCGCCTGCTCCAGGGCGCTTACCGCCTCTTTCGGCATTTTCAGGGTGATGTAGGTCCTCCCTAACCAGTGGTAGGCGAAAACATAGTCAGGCTGAAGTTCTATGGCTTTTTTGAAATATTCAACAGCCTTTTTATAGTTTTGCTTGTGGTAATAGGCCTGGCCCACGAGAAAACAGGGGTAGTGGGGTGTTGCGTATACATAGCTTTCGGTGATCGGCAGCAGGGTTTTTATTGCCTTGTCCCATTCTTCCTTTTCCATGTAAACGACGCCGAGGTTGTTTATCGCTGACGCAAAACCGGGTTTCAGCTTTATCGCTTTCTTGTATGCCTCTACGGCCTTGTCCAGTTCTTTGCGCTCATAGTAGAACAGGCCGAAATCGTAATAAAGTATGGGGTCTTTTGGATTCAGCTTCTCCGCCTTTAAAAATTCCCTGTAGGCTGGAGCGTATTTTTTCTCCACCAGGAAGGCTTCGCCGAGGTTGCGCGTGCGCAGGGCGGTTTCCTTTTTCACCTGGGCGGATGCACATCCGACAACAAACATGACTATCAGTATAAGAGGCCACAGCTTGTTTCTCATGGTATCACCTTCTTTTTTTTAAGGCCAAGGCGGCCCGCGATTATTTTGGCTGTTTCCTTAACGAAAGTTCCAAACTCTTCCTCATCGCGGCTATCGGTTTCGGGCTGTTCACAAAAACCGGGCGGCTGCACCGCCTGGGGAACGTTTACAAGCGAGGAGTGAGGGGTTATGCCGTAATGCTGCGGGAAGTTATTCTCAAAGTACATCTGCTGGAAGCCTGCGAATTTCAGCATGTGTGCGGTTGAATCAAGAACCGCCACATCCTCATCTGTCACTATTCCCTGACCTTTTGCGTTGACAAGTCCGGCCAGGCTTTCTCCGCCGTGGGTACATGCAATATTCCCGTACCTGTTGGCCGTGAGCTGCCAGTCCATTATCTGCTGTTCCGACACCTCAACCACAAAAAATTTCTTTTGGCCCGCAATTTTTTCGTATTCCTCGGCAAGGCGGATAACCCTTGGCATTGATACCGGGTTCCCGATCATTGCAGCCTGCGCAACGCTGGGTTTCACACTCACCGGAGAGAACCTGCGCCTTGACGGGTCTTCTTCGCTGTAATACCTGAAAACCGGGTTCGCATGGCTTGACTGTACGCCGATTATCTTTGGAAGTGTCTCTATTATTCCCGCCCTGTGGAACTTGAGAAAGCCGTTCATCACAGCCGTTATGTTGCCGGCGTTGCCTATGGGCACCACGACAGCCAGCCTGCCGGTATCGTATGAAAAATCCTGGGCTATCTCATACGAGTAGGACTCCTGACCCAGTATTCTCCATGCATTCTTGGAATTCAGCAAGGCCACTTCGCATGTTTCAGAGAGCTCTTCGACCACCTTCATGCAGTCGTCGAAAACGCCCGGTATCTCAAAGACGACCGCTCCGTTTCCCAACGGCTGGGAAAGCTGCTGGGATGTCACCTTGCCCCGGGGAAGAAGCACTGCCGAGGTTACGTGCGGCTTCAGGTAGGCTGCGTAGAGGGCGGCTGATGCCGACGTGTCGCCTGTAGATGCGCATATCGCCAGCACATCCGAAAGTACACCGTTTTTTATAAGGTGGTTTATCCGGGAAAACGCGCTTGCCATTCCCCTGTCCTTGAACGATGCGCTTGGGTTTTGGCCCTCGTTTTTAAAGAAGAAACGGACGCCGGCCTTTTTCTGCAGTTCCGGGCTTGCCTCGACTGCCGGGGTATGCCCCTCTCCAAGCCACACAATGTTTTCAAGCGGCATGTCCGGCCCCACGAACTCGTGGAAAAGATAAACCCCTTTTAACGCTGGAATGTTGAGGCTTTTCCGGAAATCGAAAATCTTGCGCCAAAGGGGCCCGGGGATTTCAAGGTGCCTGTCGAAATCCCGGTCCTCTATCATAAGGACACTTCCGCATTCGGGGCATGTATAGAGAAGAGAGTCGATGCCATGGACGGCCGAGCATCCCAGGCAGTTGTAAACCAGGTCCCCGCCTGGAGCGGGCACAAGCCGTGACCGGACCTCTTTTGGGAATTCGTTTATGTTCATGGCAATATTACATCCATGCCTCTCATGTAAGGCCTGAGTGCCTCGGGAATTTCAACGGAGCCATCCGCCTGCTGACAGTTTTCGAGGATCGCGGCAACGGTTCTCCCTACTGCAAGGCCGGAACCGTTAAGCGTGTGCACAAATTCCGTGCCCTTTTGCCCCTGGCGTTTGAACCTTATGTTTGCCCTCCTTGCCTGGAAATCCTCGAAGTTGCTGCATGATGATATCTCCCGGTACCTGTTCTGGGCCGGGAACCAAACCTCTATGTCGTATGTCTTTGCCGCTGAAAATCCCAGGTCGCCCGTGCAGAGAGTGACAACCCTGTATGGAAGATCCAGCTTTTTCAGGATAGTTTCGGCATCGGCAAGAAGCAGTTCGAGTTCATCATACGATTGTTCCGGAAGGGTGAACTTAACCAGTTCCACCTTGTTGAACTGGTGCTGGCGTATGAGCCCCTTCGTGTCTTTACCGTAGGAACCTGCTTCCGACCTGAAACATGGCGTGTATGCGGTGTATCTGATTGGCAGGTCGGCATCGTTTAACACCTCGTCCCGGTGTATGTTGGTTACCGGGACCTCGGCCGTTGGAATAAGGTAATAGCCCCATTTTTCAAGTTTGAACAGGTCCTCTTCAAATTTTGGAAGCTGCCCGGTGCCGGTCATGGTTTTTTCGTTGACCATAAAAGGAGGAAGGCACTCTGTGTAGCCATGTTCCACGGTGTGTATGTCCAGCATGAAGTTTATAAGGGCGCGTTCCATCAACGCCCCGGCTCCCACATACAGGGGGAACCTTGCGCCGGCTATTTTTGCGGCCCTTTTAAAATCAAGGATCCCAAGTGATTCCCCTATTTCCCAGTGGGCGCGGGGCTGAAAATCAAAATCAGGGATAGTGCCATGCTTCCTTAATGTCGGGTTGTCTGACTCATCGGTGCCAGTGGGCACCGATTCGTGGGGAGTGTTGGGGATACCAAGCAAGACCGAGTCCATGCGCGCCTGCATCTCAGACAGCGAATCGTTTAACTCCTTTATTTTCGAAGAAACCTCGCGCATTGCAGCTATAAGCTCGTCGGCGTTTTCACCTTTCTGCTTCATCCGGGCAACCTGGGCTGAGACCACGTTGCGTTTGTGCCTCAGCGATTCGGTTTCCGAAAGCAGCTCTTTCCGTTCGGCCTCGTATTCGAGAAACCGGTCTATTACGGCCGGATCTTCCCCGCGGTTTGCAATGGCCTTTTTAACCTCGTCCGGGTTCTGTTTTATAAACTTGCCGTCCAACATCCTGTGTCATCTCATTTTTTATTGGTTGCCGCCCCTAATCCCTGCCTCTTGCCTGCAACCTGAAAATTTTGCGCTATAACCGGTTTTGTTTATGGTTCCCCTGATTTCCATGCTCAATCAGCCGGGTTTTTGAAAAGCCCTGTTCCCGGCATGACTTTCTCCTGCTTTGCCTCTCTTTTGCCTTGCAAAAAATCTTTGTTTTACCCCATTTGAACACTTTTTGCGCCATACTGCCGGTATGGATGGACACTAACTATCATGCCCCGTTTTTTTAGTCAACGGATATTAGAGGTTGACAGGAATATTTATGTGTGATAAAAAGAATAAATTTATGTGGTTAAAGAAAATTGGCAGGATATGTCTACCATATGCCGAATGAGGTGCCGTTATGGAAGATGTAAAGGAAGTCAAGCAGGCGATCAGCGAGGATGTGGTAAAGAAGATAGGTTCGTTTACAAAGGATGAAATATCCGAGAAAAGCCGCCTCATACAGGAAAGACTCTTCGATTTTGCGAATTTCATTGAATCCAGCGTTGTGATGATATACCCCAGCAAGAAGGATGAAGTGGACACAGGCAGGGTGATATCACACTGTTTTGCGCGGAAAAAAATTGTTGTGGTGCCCTTTAACGCCCCCGGCGTGAAGGATACCAGGCTTTTCAAACTTAACAATCCCAAGGGCGATTTTGTCACAGGTCCTGGCGGTGTGATTCTGCCCGATCCACGGCGTTGCCGTGTTGTCCCTATAGAAAGTATTGACATCGCAATCATTCCCGGTCTGGTGTTTGACGAAAAGGGCGCCCGTATCGGATTGGGGAGCGGGTTTTACGACAGGCTGATCCCGAAGCTTCCGATAACCACCCGTAAGGTGTCACTGGCGTTCGAGGATCAGATTATCCCGCAGCTTCCAAAAGGATCGATCGACAGGTACGTGGATATCATAATCACGGAAAAACGTATCATCTACAAGATATAATCATGCCCGGGCAGCTTCTTGTCCGTCAGGGTGAAAAAGGAGCTG
>MZGQ01000061.1 GCA_002085115.1 Desulfococcus sp. 4484_241 | reverse complement strand
CAGCTGTAGGCGTTCAGGCCGAGCCCTCAGTGGATTCAGTGGAGGATGACAAGGCCAGGGTGGCTGAGGCAAAAGAGACCCCGCCAAAGAAAAAGGCAAAGCCCAGGAAACATGCGCCGGCAAAGATAATCAAACTTCCGGATGCCGGTGCCGTCCCGCTGGCAAAGCCTGCTGTTCCTGCGGGAAAGGGTGCCGGTATTGGCGTTCCGGTAGAACCTGTAGAGCAAGAACCTTTGGCCGGTACGAAGCCGGAGCCCAAGGGAAAGAAGCTTACCCGCAAGGAGCGTAAGAAAAAGGGTGTACCACCAGCAGAAGAAGAAAAACTCAAACCCAAGCGTAAATCTTTTAAGCGCAGGGAGATCATTGAAGGCGGCGACCTTTATGACAGGGGGCGCACCCGCGGGCGCAAGAAGCTCAAGGGCACTCGCCCCCAGAGAGGCGGCGCCAAGACGCAGATAACAACACCCAAGGCGATAAAGAGAAAGATAAGGATGGATGAATCTATCAGCGTGGCTGAGCTTGCCAAGCGGATGGGGGTCAAGGCGAGCGAGATTATAGCGCGGCTGATGGAGCTGGGGGTTATGGCAACAATGAACCAGCAGGTCGATTTTGAATCCGCAGCAATCGTGGCGTCTGAGTTCGGCTACGAGGTGGAAAGGGCATCTGCGACCGAGGAGGAGCTTCTCAGGCTGGATGTTGAAGATGAGGATAGCGGCAATCTTGTTAAAAGGCCCCCTGTAATAACCATAATGGGGCATGTGGACCACGGCAAAACATCCCTTCTCGACGTTATACGTGAATCACGGATAACGGAAGGAGAGGCGGGTGGAATAACCCAGCATATAGGAGCTTACAAGGTTGATACGCCTAACGGGGAAATAGTGTTTTTGGATACCCCGGGGCACGAGGCGTTTACCGCGATGAGGGCGCGCGGCGCCAGTGTCACCGATATTGTTATTCTGGTCGTTGCGGCGGATGACGGTGTTATGCCGCAAACCATAGAGGCAATAAACCACGCAAAAGCGGCTGATGTGCCGATAGTGGTGGCAGTCAACAAGATTGACAAGGATGGAGCAGATCCCGAGCGGGTGAAACGGGAAATATCGGAACATGGCCTCATTCCTGAAGATTGGGGCGGTGATACTATGTTTGTCAACGTGTCGGCCAAGCAGAAGATCGGCATAGACGAGCTGCTGGACGCGGTTCTGCTTCAGGCGGAGCTGCTTGAACTGAAGGCAAACCCCGACAAGAAGGCCAGGGGGATCGTTATAGAATCAAGGATCGATCCGGGCATGGGCCCGGTGGCAACGGTCCTGGTCAAGGAGGGAACGCTTGTCGTGGGTGATGCGATCGTGTGTGGCGTTCATTATGGGAAGGTACGCTCAATGCTGGATGATAAGGGGTCTCCCATAGATAAGGCCGGTCCTTCAATGCCTGTTAAGATAATGGGGCTTGCCGGGGTTGTGGCAGCAGGGGATGAACTGGTCGCAGTGGATGACGAAAAGAGCGCAAAATCGGTTAGCCAGCGTAGGCTCCAGAAACAGAGAGCACAGGAGCTTGCAAAGCGTGAGAGCATAAGCCTTGAAAACTTTTTCGAAAAGATGCAGACAGATGAGGTTAAATCTTTAAACGTTATTATAAAGGCTGATGTGAAGGGATCGTGTGAGGCGATTGAAGATTCGCTGAAAAAGTTCTCATCTGACGAGGTGAAGATAGAGGTCGTGCATTCAGCCCCCGGCACTATTATTGAGTCAGACGTGTCACTTGCTTCGGCATCAAACGCCATCATATTGGGGTTCAACGTTCGACCATCCTCCAAGGTGCGGGCAATGGCGAAGGAGGAGCAGGTTGATATCCGCACATATGATGTTATCTATGATCTGCTGGATGATATAAAGATGGCGGTGGCCGGCATGATGGAGTCCAGGTATGAGGAGGATGTGCTTGGCAGGGCCGAGGTCCGTGAGCTGTTTGTAATTCCTAAGAAAGGCACAGTGGCCGGCTCTTTTGTTCTGGAGGGCAAGATCGAGCGGGGGCAGAACGCCAGGATATTAAGGGACGGTGTGGTGATCTACAATGGCAAGATAGGCTCCCTCAGGCGTTTCAAGGATGATGCCAGGGAGGTGGCCAGTGGTTACGAATGCGGCATAGGCATAGAAAACTATAACGATATCAAGATCGGTGATATTATAGAATGTTATACGGTCAGGGAGATAAGGCCTGAACTGTAAACCTCAGGATTAAAGACAGCAGCCGGGGGCTTGATGGTTACAGGGCTTGGCATTATTGTGATTCACATCGATGGCTGCAGGTCGTTGAAAGAGAAACGGGCCGTTGTAAGGTCCATTACAGACCGGCTCAGAAACTCTTTTAATGCGTCGGTGGCCGAGGTGGGATCCAACGACCTGCACCAGAGGGCAGAAATCGGTATAGCGCTGGTTGGCAACGATTCGCGGGTTATAAATTCAAAGATGGACAAGATATTCAACATGGCAGATTCCATGGGGCAAGGCAGAATAATAGATTCCAGCATGGAGATTTTCACGGTATGAAGGGGTTTGAAAGAGCCAAGAGAATAGGGAGCAGTGTCCAGAAAGGGGTTTCGGAACTTCTCCGCAGGGATATATCTGATCCGCGCCTTGCCGGGGCTACCATTACCGGGGCAAAGGCTTCAAGGGACCTGGGGGTTGTTTACGTGTATTACATAATGTCAGGTGATTCACGGGCCATTAAGGCGGCAGCTGCCGGGTTCAGGAGCGCTGAGGGATTCATAAGGCGGTCACTTGCAAGTATGCTGAAAATTAAATATATGCCGGTCATCCGTTTTCGATATGACGAATCGTTTGTATACGGGACCAACATAGACAATATTTTAAGAGAACTTGGCAATAGCGATGTACCGGGAGGCATGCAACCAGATAAAGAAGAGTAATTCTGTTTTACTTGTATCGCACGTGTATCCTGATGGCGACGCCATAGGCTCAACAGTGGCCATGGGTGCGGCCCTGAAGGGGATGGGCAAGAGTGTGACCATGTATAACGAGGACGGTGTTCCTCCTGCCTACCGCTTTCTGCCGCTCAGCGATCAGATTGTAAACAGTATAGACGATGTCGGCGACTATGATCTTGCCGTAATCCTGGATTGCAGCAAGATAGAGCGTGTTGGTGTGATCTCGGAACCTGTCAGGTCTGTCCCGAATATCATTAATATTGATCACCACTGCAGTAATGAAGAGTTCGGCGCTGTCTGTCTTGTGAACTGCAACGCATGTGCAACCGCTGAAATCGTGTATTACCTTATAAAGGAGATGGGGCTTGAGATCACCAGTGATGTCGCGTATGGGATTTATACCGGCATCATTACGGACACGTCCTCCTTCAGCTTCAACAATACCAGCGCCGAGGTCTTTGACATATGCGGAGAGATGGTGCGGGCCGGCGTGGACCCGGAGTTTGTGGCAGGCAATGTATACATAACCTATTCCTGTGAGCGTATCAGGTTCATGAGAATGGTCCTTGATACATTCGAGCTGTCTGAAAACAAACAGTTATCGTTTATGGTTGTAACGCAGGATATGGTTGAAAAAAGCGGCATGAAGCCGGAGAACGTGGGCCGGGTGGTAAACTATGCCAAGCATATAGAAAACGTAAAGGTTTCCGCTTTTGCCATTGAGGAGGAGAACCACTCTGGAAGGTTGCCGGATGGCTTTTCCAATTTTCATGTGAGCCTTCGCTCCGACGGCAATGTCGACGTGTCCAAGATAGCCGTTTCCTTTGGAGGCGGTGGCCATAACCGTGCGGCCGGTTTTAACATAACCACTACGCTGGAGGGACTGCACGACACCATCATGGGGCTGGCTGACAAGCTATGAGGGGGCCGCCGGTTAAAGAGATTCCGTCCGGCATTATCATTGTAAACAAGCCGGCGGATATTACCTCCGCAAGGGTTGTATCGCTTGTCAAGCGCAGGACCAGGGTCCGCAAGGCCGGGCATGCCGGCACGCTGGACCCGTTTGCAACAGGCGTTATGCTTTGCCTTGTGAACAAGGCCACGCGGCTTGCCGGGTTTTTTCTCCGTGGAGAAAAAACGTATGACGCGACCATGCAGCTTGGTGTCGAGACCGATACCCAGGATTTTACAGGCAAGGTTATAGGCTCCTGCGAAGTTCCGGAGGGTGCGTTTGCGGATGAGGACATTCTGCGCGCAATAAAGAATTTTGAAGGGGAGGGCTTCCAGGAGCCTCCCAGTTTTTCCGCGGTCAAGCACCAGGGGACGCCTCTTTACCGGCTTGCCCGCAAAGGGGTTTTTGTCAAAAAGCCGGCAAGACGAATTTTTATATCGTCATTGCAGGTGCTTGACATAGACCTGCCATACGTCCGGTTCGAGGTGACCTGTTCCGGAGGGACATATGTAAGGACACTGTGCGCCGATATCGGCAGGGAACTTGGGTGTGGCGGGCATCTTGTCTCGCTGACAAGGACCATGACGGGCGGGTTCGGGCTCGACCGGGCGGCTGAGCCTGACGATCTTGAGCCGCTTGACTCCGGAGGAGTGGACAGGGCCTGGTTCGTCCCGATGGAAGAGGCGTTGCCGGGCATCCCGAAATACAGGGCACCTGCTTTTATTGCTGAAAAGGTGGCAGTGGGCGGGCGATTGCCGGTGGCTGATCTTGCAGGCGCCCCGGAAGTCGGGCCGGACGGGCACATGCAGATTGTGGACAGAGAAGGCCGCCTGCTTGCCGTGGTGCAGCGTGCAGGCGATATATACAGGTACTGCTGTGTGTTTGCCGGGTGACAGGTATGTTGTCTTTATGAGACAAAAGTTTTGTTCCCCTGTGGCATAAGAATACATAGAGATTGACTTTTGCTTTAAAAAGGATTGTAATACATCAACTTTTAGAAAAAAAGAAGCAAGGAGGCTTTTAGTAAAATGGGTTATACTACAGAGGCTAAGAAGGAACTTATAGAAAAGTTCAAGGTGCATGACAAGGATACCGGGTCCCCGGAGGTTCAGATAGCTCTTCTGACGCACAGAATCGAGTATCTTACAGAGCATGTAAAGGTTCACAAGAAGGACCATCATTCACGCAGGGGTTTGCTGGTGCTGGTTGGGAAGAGACGTAAACTGTTGAACTATGTTAAAAACAAGGATGTAAACCGGTATCGGAACATTATAAGCGCACTTGGATTGAGAAGATAGTGCATAACAATGGTGGCTTTGGGTGTATCACACATTATGATAGTAGGTCGGGATCCGGCGGCTTGCTGCATCTAACGCGGAAAGCCGCTTTTTTTAGGAGAGATCATGACTGAACATATTTTTGAAACATTAATAAACAACAACAAATTTTCCATAAAGACAGGCAAAGTTGCCAAACAGGCGTCCGGTTCTGTCGTTGTGCAGTATGGCGAGACCGTTGTTCTCGTTACCGTTGTAGCGGCAAAAGAGCCAAAACCTGATGCGGGTTTTCTGCCGCTTTCCGTTGAGTACCAGGAGAAGATATATGCTGCAGGGAGGATACCAGGTAACTACTTCAGGAGGGAGATTGGAAGGCCGACCGAGAAGGAGACACTTACCTGCCGGCTTATAGACAGGCCGATACGCCCCCTTTTCCCTGATGGGTATATGTTCGAAACCCAGGTTGTCGCCACGGTCCTTTCAATGGACAAGGAAAATGACCCTGACGTTCTTGCACTCGTGGGGGCTTCTTCTGCACTGGTGGTTTCCGATATTCCATTCGGGGGCCCGATAGCGGCGGTTCGCGTGGGGCGCATTGGCGGAGAGTTGATTGCCAACCCCACAAACTCCCAGCTTGAACATTGCGATATAAACATTGTGGTTGCCGGATCAAAGACCGGCGTTGTAATGGTGGAGGGAAGCAGCAACATAGTAAGTGAATCGGACATGATCGAAGCGATCTTTTTCGGGCATGCCGCACTCCAGCCGCTGATTGAGATCCAGGAGCAGATGCGGGCGGAATGTGGAAAGACAAAGAGGGTTGTTGAGCCCCCCGCAAAGGATCCAAATCTTGAGGCCAGGGTAAGCGAGCTGGCGTCCGACGGTATCAGGACCGCTTTATGCGTGCCGGGCAAGATGGAAAGGAAAAAGGCGCTTGATGATGTCAGGGAACAGGTTTTCCAGTCTCTTGGCGAAGAGTACGAGGAGCGCGGTGGCGAAGTAAAATCGGTTTTCTCCGGGCTTGTAAAAAAGATCAGCAGAGAGATCGTGCTGAAAGAGGGCCGCCGTATCGACGGCAGGGCGTTTGACGAAATAAGGAAGATCTCATGCGAGGTGGGGATACTGCCAAGAACCCACGGCAGCGCTCTTTTTACAAGGGGCGAGACGCAGGTGCTCGGTGTCGTTACGCTTGGCTCCGGGCAGGATGAACAGCGTGTTGAGACACTTGGCGGGGACGAGTTCAGGCCTTTTATGCTTCATTATAATTTTCCGCCCTATTGCGTTGGGGAAGTCAAGCGCATGATGGGGCCCAGCAGAAGGGATATAGGCCATGGCAACCTTGCCAACAGGGCTATTTCAGCCGTCCTTCCCGATAAAGAGGAGTTTGACTATACCATAAGGCTGGTTTCCGAGGTCCTGGAATCGAACGGGTCTTCATCCATGGGAACGGTATGCTCCTGCGTGCTCGCGCTTATGGATGGCGGTGTGCCTATAAAGGCTCCTGTTTCCGGGATCGCAATGGGGCTTGTTACGGATGGCGACAAGATCGCCGTATTGTCTGACATCCTTGGAGACGAAGACCATTTCGGAGACATGGATTTCAAGGTGACCGGCACCGAGGACGGGATAACGGCGCTACAGATGGATATAAAAATAAACGAACTTTCAAGAGAGATTCTTGAACGTGCTCTTGAACAGGCCAGGGAGGGCCGCATCCATATACTGGGGAAGATGTTGGAGGCGCTGTCACATTCCCGCTCCGATATATCCCCGTATGCCCCAAAGATATACCTTGTCAAGATCCATCCCGACAAGATACGTGAGATCATCGGTCCGGGCGGAAAGATGATAAGGGAGCTCCAGGCGATGTCCAACACCCGCATAGAGGTGGATGATTCCGGGGTGGTGAAGATCGCGGCCGAGACAGAGGATGATGCGAAGGTGGCGATAAAGGCTGTGGAAGATATAGGCAAGGTACCCGAGCCAGGAGAGATCTACGAGGGCGAGGTGGTAAGGATAACCGATTTTGGTGCCTTTATACAGATCAAGAACGGGACAGACGGACTGTGCCATATCTCAGAACTGGAACATCGCCATGTTAAAAACGTCAGCGATGTTATCAAGGTGGGCGACAAGGTCAGGGTAAAGGTTATCGAGGTAAGCCCGGACGGTAAGATTCGCCTGAGCCGCAAGGCGCTTCTGCAAGCCCCGCAGGGGGATGCTGGCAATAAGACGGGTGGTGAGCCAAAGGGCGGCAGGCCCAGAAGACGCAACAACAACAGGCGCGATAACAACAGACGCAACAATTAGTAACACTGGTTTACTCCGATTCATGGAAACAGATGAACTGCCGGTCGTAAGGATACTGAGGATTCGTCCGGAAACAGACCGTGATATAGAAATTCCCCGTTATATGACCCCGCTTTCGGCCGGGATGGATCTGCATGCGGCTGTAGACGGGGAGATTACCATAGCCAGGGGAGATATAACCCTGGTGCCTACCGGGTTTGCCATTGAGCTGCCTGCAGGATACGAGGCCCAGATTCGTCCCAGGAGCGGACTCGCCGTCAATCATGGAATAGGGCTGATCAATTCACCAGGGACCATCGACGCAGATTACAGGGGAGAGGTCAAGGTAGCCCTGATCAATCTTGGCAAAAGCGATTTTGTCGTGCGCCGGGGAGACCGTATCGCGCAGATGGTGATCCAGAAGGTCTGCAGGGTGCGCCTTGAGCCGGCAGACAGCATTGAGCAAACCGAAAGAGGGGCAGGCGGGTTCGGGCATACAGGGGTCTGATCCTCTTTTGCCCCACTTGCCATGCTGCCTGGTGAAATATACTCGTGTAAAATGTGGATCTGTTGATGAAAATTTCGGATGGTTCCCGATTTTGTATTCCGGCTGACAAACGGTTTGCGGTGAGCGTTCTGGCAAGCGGCAGCAGGGGGAACTCTGTTTTTATGTCGGACGGTAACACATCGGTGCTTGTAGATGCAGGACTTTCCGGAAGAGAGATAGAAAAACGGCTGGCATGCCTTGGGGTCACTCCTTCAAGCCTTGATGCCATTATCATATCGCATGAGCACACCGACCATGTGCGTGGTGCAGGTGTCCTGGCCAGGCGTTACAAACTCCCGGTCTGGATAAGCCAGGCAACGCATGAGGCCGCAGCCTCCTGCCTTGGCGAGTTGGGGCAGAGCTTCCATTTCGAGTGTGGGAAACCTTTTTGCCTGAAGATTCATCCTTTCCCGCTTTCGCATGATGCCTGCGATCCTGCCGGCTTTACCTTTTTTGCAAACGGCGTAAAGATCGGGCTTGCCACGGACCTGGGAGTGCCGACTGCCGTGGTAAAAACCCGCCTGCGGGAGTGCCGGATACTTATACTTGAGGCAAACCACGATCCTGAAATGCTTCTGGAAGGTTCATACCCGTGGCCGGTAAAACAGCGGATAAAGGGAAGAAACGGGCATCTTTCAAACGAGGACTCAAGAACGCTGATAGCCGAGCTCGACCACGATGGCCTGGCTCATGTCGTGCTTGCGCATCTTAGCATGGAAAACAATACACCGGAAAAAGCGCTTTCAACCGTGGGCAGTGCTTTACGCTATCCCGGCACGAAACTCTCTGTCGCAATGCAGGACAGGTGCGGCAGCATTCTGTATGTCTGATTTTTCAGCCTCTCTTGTATCTGGTAAATATGCCAATATTCCCAAAGTCATCCGGTTGTCCCCGCTCTACCTTGTTGGCGGGAATTCATTTATGATTTTCGCAAGAAGGCGTTTTGCCTGGGGACTTGAAACTTCTTGACGCATGGTGCTGTCCGGCTGTATGTTTCTTATTTTTAAACTGATGGTGCCGTAAAAATGCCGGGTTGCGGTTTTTCCGGTTGCACGGAGTATATTTTATTATGGACGGCATGCCTTTGCGCATATGTTTGCTCAGTTACCGCAGTAATCCCCACTGTGGAGGCCAGGGAGTTTATGTCCGGAATCTTAGTTACTGGCTTTCCAGGCTGGGACACAGTGTCGAGGTTGTTTCCGGTCCCCAGGACCCGGAGCTAAAGGATGGGGTCAGGCTGACGCGCATCCCCTGCCTTGATCTTTACAACCCGGAAGATCCTTTCAGAAGGCCGTCTTTGCAGGAGCTTGCCAGGCCGGTGAACTTTATGGAGTGGTTCGGAGTGTCTACCATGGGGTTTCCGGAGCCGTTTACCTTTGGCCTGAGGGCATACCAGTTCATGCGCAACCGGTTCAACTATTATGATATTGTTCATGACAATCAGAGCCTTTCCTACGGGGTCTGGGCTATTGGCAGGATGGTTCCCACGGTGGCAACCATTCATCATCCCATAACCGTGGACAGGGATATAGCGGTAAGGAACGTTAATTCCAAGGTTGCCAAGCTAAAGCATATGCGCTGGTACTCCTTTCTTGGCATGCAGAAGAGGGTTTCCGGCTCGATGCCAAGGATTATCACGGTTTCAGAGCGGGCGAAAATGGATATAAGCAGGGATTTCAAGATTCCGCATGACAGGTTCTCCGTGATCCCAAACGGCATCAACACCGAGCTTTTTTATCCCATTCCAGAGATAAAGCGCGAACCAAACCGGATTATAGTCACCAACAGTGCTGACACGCCCCTTAAGGGTTTGTATCACCTGCTGAGAGCTGTTGCCTCAATAGCATCGTACAGGGATGTGTCTCTCACCGTGATAGGCAAGCCCAAGGAGAACGGCGGCATTGAAAGACTTGTGCGGAAGCTTGGCATAGGTCGGCTTATAACGTTCACAGGCAGGGTAAGCAACGAGGAGTTTGTACGCCATTACGCCAGGGCAACGGTTGCCGTGGTCCCGTCGGTGTACGAGGGGTTTGGACTTCCCGCCGGCGAGGCGATGGCATGCCGGGTACCGGTAATCAGCACATCAGGCGGGGCTCTGCCCGAGGTGGTAGGGGACGCCGGCATAATCGTTCCACCGGAAAATCCGGCTGCCCTTGCGCAGGCCATAGTGAAGATATTCGACAATCCCGGTCTTGCAAGGGAGCTTGGCCAGAAGGGTTACGAGAGGGTGCACAGGCATTTTACCTGGGAAAAGGCGGCAAGAAAAACTGTCGAAGTATACAGAGAGGTGATTCGTGGTCACCGCAGATTTCAGCAGGCTTGATATAAGGCCTGGATACAGGATTTTGGATATAGGGTGTGGTGAAGGGAGGCACCTCTGCGCTGCTTACCGCTTGAAGGGGGTAACCGTTTTCGGGGCTGACCTGAACTTCGATTCCCTTGTGTCTGCGCGGGAAAAACTGTGCTTTCACGACAAGCTGGGCGAACACGGCGGCGGGACATGGTGTTTGTCTGCGACCGATATAACCCGCCTGCCGTTTAAGGACGGTTATTTCGATGTGGTTATATGTTCGGAGGTGCTGGAGCATATACCGAACGATATCGACGCTATGCGCGAGATAATCAGGGTTCTGAAACCTGCTGGCGATCTTGTCGTCAGCGTGCCGAGGTATTTACCGGAGCGTATATGCTGGGCGCTTTCCGACGAGTACTTCAACGTTAACCAGGGGCATGTAAGGATCTACAGGGAAAAAGAGCTTGTTGAACGTCTCGAGGGCCTGGGCGTGCGCAGGTATGCCCGCCATTTTGCTCACAGCCTTCATTCGCCATACTGGTGGCTCAAGTGCCTGGTGGGGCCAAAGCGGGAAGACTCGCGTCTTGTAAACCTTTATCACAGGTTTCTGACCTGGGATATAATGAAAAAGCCCAGGATAACCCGTGTTTCAGGCAGACTTCTGGACCCTGTGATGGGAAAGAGCCTGGTGCTTTACCTCAAAAAGGAAGCGGCTTAAAACATACTGATGCCAAACGCCCCGCCAACCGTAGCCCCGACGTTACAGGAACATTCAGTCGGCGTGGTATTGGAGCCGTCCCGAATATTTCACGCAAGGTTTCACGATAATTTTTCATGGGGGAACCTGCCATGTTGATGACAGCGCAGGAGTATGAAGAGAGCCTGAGGAAGCTGCGGCTGAATGTTTACATGTTTGGCCAAAAGCTGGACAACGTTGTCGATAACCCGATAATAAGACCGTCCATGAACGCTGTCGCAAAGACCTATGAACTGGCCCACAGGCCCGAGCACAGCGCCATAATGACTGCAAAGTCTCACATTACAGGCAAAACCATAAACAGGTTTGTACATATCCACCAGAGTATAGATGATCTTGTCAAAAAGACGCGTATGGGCAGGCTGCTGGGAGGAGCAACCGGATGCTGTTTCCAGCGGTGTGTCGGCATGGATTCCCTGAACGCGCTTTCCATGACCACGTTTGATATAGACGCAGCGCACGGCACCGAATATTACAGGAGGTTTTTGCGCTACCTTGAATATGTCCAAAAGAACGATCTTACATGCGACGGGGCCATGACAGATCCAAAGGGGGACCGCTCGCTTTTGCCTCACAAGCAGAAGGATCCAGACCTCTATCTCCACGTTGTGGAGAGATTGCCGGGCGGGATAGTCGTCAGGGGTGCCAAGGCTCATCAGACAGGAGCGGTTAATTCCCACGAGATAATCGTTATGCCTACCATTTCCATGAGAGAACCGGACAGGGATTATGCCGTTTCCTTTGCACTGCCAAGCGATGCCGAGGGTATTACCTATATTATCGGCAGGCAATCGTGTGACACAAGAAAGCTTGAAGAGGGAACGGTTGACAGGGGCAACGCCCTTTTTGGCGGGCACGAGGCCCTGGTGGTGTTTGATAACGTGTTTGTGCCCAACGAAAGGGTTTTCATGCTCGGGGAGTACGAGTTCGCCGGCCATCTTGTGGAACGGTTCGCATCCTACCACCGCCAGAGCTATGCATGCAAGGTGGGGGTGGGTGATGTTCTTATCGGTGCGGCTCAGCTTGCCGCGGAGTATAACGGCGTTGACAGGGCATCCCATATCAAGGACAAGATCGTTGAGATGAATCATTTAAACGAATCCTTGTTCTGCGGATCATTGGCGTGTGCAGCATCGGGACACAGGGAGCCGAGCGGCACTTATTACGTGAACGCCCTTTTGGCAAATGTTTTCAAACAGAACGTTACCAGGTTTCCCTTTGAGATCGCGCGGCTTGCGCAGGATATAGCCGGGGGACTCATGGCGACCCTGCCTTCGGAGCAGGATTTCAGGTCACCCGTGACAGGCGGCCTTTTGAAAAAATATTTCAAGGCTCGTGATGATGTGCCGGTGGAGCACAGGGTGCGGGTCCTTCGCCTTATAGAGAATATTACCCTTGGAACGGCCGCGGTCGGGTACCTGACCGAATCGATGCATGGAGCAGGCTCGCCCCAGGCCCAGCGGATCATGATATCCAGGCTGGCCAACATGGAGGAAAAGAAGAGGCGGGCGAGACTGCTGTGCGGTATTGATGAAAATGAATGATGACAGTCACGGAGCTTCGCCAAAACGTGTAGGTATAACGTTTTGTGGCGGGTGTAATCAAAGTTATGACAGGGTCGCCCTGGCCGGGAACATACGTGATGCTGTTTCCGGGCGCAGGGACTTTGTATATAGCAGCAACGGCCCGTTTGATGCGGTGATAGTTATCTGTGGGTGCGACTGCGCCTGTGCCGACACCGAGGGGTTTGGCCGTGCGCGTATACTTACGGTAAGGCGCTTCCTTACGGCTGATGAGGTTTTATCCATGCTCGGCGATCTGTTTGGCCAACAGGACGGATGACGGTCGGCTTTAGAAATTTTGACTTTGCCCCTGTAAACAGGAAGGGTGTTTATGGTTTTCAGACTGACCAGGAGAATAGATTACTTCCAGTCCGCCACCGACGGGAGGATAAAACTTGACTCGTTTGTGCGCATTTTGCAGAACGCGGCGCTTGACCATGTGCACGAGGCTGACAGGGACGCTAACGTTATTATTGCGGCCGGGTACGCCTGGATCTTGAACAAGATAATTATAGATATAGATCGATATCCTCGGTATGGCGAGATCGTTACGGTGAATACCTGGCACCGGGGCCTGAAGGGCTTTAAGTCCTACAGGGAATATGAAATACTGGTGGGAAACAAAAAGATTGCAACAGCAGCGAGTTCCTGGCTTTTTTTGAACCTGGCAAAGCGGAGGGTGGTGAAAATTCCAAAGGAAACGGATGATCTTTACGGCATTGTCCCCAAGTATGCGCTTGGCAGGGATATAGAACAATGGCGGCCCGACAAGAACCCGGGTTCCGATTTCGAGGTTGATATCACAACCCGCCGTTCCGATTACGACATGCTTGGCCACGTGAACAACGCGGTTTATTTCGACTATCTGGACACTCTTGTCTCTGCTTTCCAGGGAGACGGTTTTGCCATGCGCACAGTTGCGATTCAGTACAACCGGGAGATAGGAAGGGAAGTGACGCTGTTAAAGGCAGGGCTCAAGGATTGCGGCAACGGCATAAGTGCCTTTTCCATACACGACGGCTCTACTGTGTATGCTTGCGGTGATATCGAGCTTGCATAGCCGTTTTCGCCGTTTTTGGGAGAATGGAGATCGGGATGTTTTGTCCCGGACTTTCCTTTGAAGATCCGGGAAAACCTTACAAATTATGGAGTCATGGTGGCACAGCCTGTTTTTGACGAGGCAGGGGCTTTTTTGGGAAAAAACGGCATCCCGATTTTCGGCGTTGCCGATGCCAGGAGCCTTGACCATAAAGCCCCGGAGGGGTTCAGGCCGTCCGACTTTCTGCCCAACGCCAAAACCGTGATGGTAATGGCAAGACCTTTGCCACTGACCGTTTTCTATGCGCCGCGCAACAACCGTGTTTACAGTTTCTATACAAGCTCCTTTCATGCCTCACGGCTGCCCCCCCATTTTCCAGGCAGCAGGGCTGACAGCAAAGCGGTTTAACCGGCAGCTGTGTTTCGGCGAAGCACGCCAAGTGTTTTGACGCGGGAATGCGGTTCGAAGATGCCGGATTCAAGGGCCGTCCTGTAAACTTCGTATGGGGCCTGTCCTCCCTCTTCCGGGTTTTCGAATATATCGTGGATAAGAAGAAATCCCCCAGGCATTATGTGCCTCGCCCAGCACCTGTAATCGGTTGAGGCCGCCTCGGGTGAATGGCTCCCGTCTATAAACACCAGCGCCAGCGGCGTGGCCCATGATTTTGCCACGGTCGCTGAATCGGAAACTATCGGCACAACAGTACGTTCGAGTCCTGCCTTCCTGATGGCGGAAAGCAGGAAGGGGATGGTGTTGATCCGGCCTGCACGCGGGTCGTAAAGCTCAGGGTCGAAATACTCCTCTCCCGGCTGCTGTTCCTCTGACCCCATGTGGTGGTCGATGGAAAAGAGTATGCTCCCGTTTGAATGGCAGGCCGCTCCCAGGCACACGGCCGATTTTCCGCAATAGCTGCCTATTTCAAGGCAAGGTCCCATGGCGCTTGCGGCAAGGGCTATATCGTACAGGTGTTTTGCCTCGTTGTAGTCGAGGAAACCTTTTATTTCTCCGATCAGGTCCTCTGGAAACTTCATTTGTTTTTTTCCATGTTGTCAAAATCATTTACCAAAACTTCCCTTGGCTTTGCGCCGTCTGATGGGCCGACCACTCCCTCACGCTCCATCATTTCAATAATACGCGCCGCCCTGTTGTATCCGATACGCAGGTGACGCTGGATCATTGATATTGATGCCTGTCGGGTCTTTGCCACAAGCGCCAGCGCTTCGTCATAGAGATCGTCATATTCCTCGTCCTGCTCTTTGCTGTCCGGCTTTGGGGGGGATTTTGTGACATTTTCATCAAATTTCGGCTCTTCCTGTTTTTTCAGGAAGGTGGTTATGCGGCTGACCTCTTCCTCCGATATGTACGCCCCGTGGATTCGCATCAGTTTTCCTGTTCCCGGCGGCAGGTATAGCATGTCTCCGCTGCCAAGCAGGGCTTCGGCTCCGTTTGTATCCAGTATGGTACGCGAGTCGATCTTTGACGATACCTGGAACGAAATACGGGTGGGGAAGTTGGCCTTTATCAGGCCGGTGATCACGTTCACGGATGGACGCTGTGTGGCCAGTATCAGGTGCATGCCGGCAGCCCTTGCCATCTGGGCCAGCCTTGTCAGGGCCAGTTCCACGTCCCTTGATGCAACGGCCATAAGATCGGCGAACTCGTCGATTATTATAACGATGAAGGGCAGCTTCTGTTCCAATGCTTCTTCTCCGCCCTTCTTGTCCAGTTTCCTGTTGTACTGGTTTATGTTTCGCACCTGTTTTTCAGCCAGCAGTTCGTAACGGCGTTCCATTTCGCGTACAGCCCATCCCAGGGCGTTTGTGGCCATTTTCATGTTTGTGACAACAGGAGTGATAAGATGCGGTATGCCGTCGTACAGGGAGAGTTCGATCCGTTTCGGGTCGATCATGAGCAGCTTTACTTCGTCCGGCGTTGCCTTGTAAAGGAGGCTGCATATCATCGTGTTCAGGGCCACGCTTTTTCCTGAACCGGTAGACCCGGCTATCAGCAGATGGGGCATCTTGTCCATCTCTACAGCCACCGGTTCTCCCACTATATCCTTGCCAAGACAGAGAGTAAGCTTGGACTTTGATTTTTCAAATGCCTTGGAGACGATTATTTCCTTTATATGTACCGTTCTGCGTTCGGGATTCGGAATCTCTATGCCTATTACCGATTTTCCGGGTATGGGTGCGACTATTCTCACACTTATCGCCCTTAACGCCAGCGCCAGGTCGTCGGAAAGGGTTACGATTCTGTTAATCTTTACACCAGGCGCAGGCTTGTATTCAAACGTTGTTATCACAGGTCCGGGCAGGATTTCGGTGACATCGCCGTTTACGCCGAAATCTTCCAGCTTCTTTTCAAGCAGCCTGGCCTGCATCTGCAGGCTCTCGTCGTCAAACGATACGGGCTGCTGTTCCGGGTCGTTCAGGAACTTTATGGACGGCAGTTCGAAGTGGCCGGAAGGGTTCATGAAATCGAACTCCTCCTGCCGTGGTTTTGGCGCGGTTATAACCGGCGGTTTTGGCGGTGCTTTTATTACAATTTCGCGGTTGGTTTTTTCAGGCCGTTTCTCCTTGCGCCTGGCAAGATTCCGGGCTTTTAGCTTACGCTCTTTTCGTATTATGTAAAATGTGTAAATCCGGTCATATATCCGGTTGGCAAGGTCGCGGCACCTTCTTCCGAAACGCACGGGCGAAAACCTTGTAGAGACCATGAGCCCGACAAGAAAAAGCAAAAGAGCGGTCAATATACCGCCGGCTCTCCCTGTGTATTGTTCAAGCAGGTTTTCAAGCAGGCCGCCTGCAATGCCGCCGGCGGGGAATATTGTACCAAACAGGTGGTATTCCTTTTGAGCAAAAGAAAAAAGGCATCCCGTGGCTATGACCAGGAGAAGGCCGCCCAGTGCCACCGGCACCACGTTTTTTGCCGGTTTCCCCCTGAGGGTCCTTATTCCGGCGACAAGCAGGAGTATGGGGATCCAGAAGGCGCCAAGGCCGAAACCCGAAAGCAGAAGGCTTGACGTAAATGCGCCGACAATACCGAAGAAGTTATGGACATCCCCGCCCCCTCCAGCGTGGTTTATGGACGGGTCGTAGGGGCTGAAGCTAAGCAGGCTGACCAGGGTCAGCACCACGAAAAAGAATATGAGAATACCGCCAAGCTCCTTGCGCATAGCATTATCCCGTACATTTTTTTTGTTTACCTGTACTTAACCGCAAGATAAAAGCCAATGAGCCAGAACAGCGGTTGAGAGTTTTTATAAAATGTCTGGTCCATGGCGTTGCCGATACAGTATTGTTTTTCATTATACTTCAATTATAACCGGAATTACCACAGGATAGCGCTTTATGGTAAATTTAAAATACTGGCGAAGAGCGGTTTTTACCTGTGATTCGATTACCGATACCCTGTCCGGCAGGTCAGGCGCTATCTCCTCCACGATCTCAAGGATTACGCACTGCGCGTCTTCAAGTATGTGGCCTTTCAGGCTTTGAAACACAAAACCCCTTGACATCAGTTCCGGACCGTAGATTACGATCCCGGTCTCCTCGTCAAAAACCATTACAACTATTACCAGGCCGTCTTCGGAAAGGGCCTTTCGTTCGCGGAGCACGCTTCCGCCCACATCTCCGACCCCCTTGCCGTCAACCAGAACCCTCCCGGTGTCGACGTAGTGCCCTGTCCGGCCTTTTTTACCATCAAGCTCTATGACAAGCCCGTTATCCGGTATGATAGTGTTTTCAGGGGCGATCCCTTCCTCGCGCGCAAGACGTGAATGCAGAACAAGGTGCCTTCGTTCTCCATGAATCGGGATAAAGTATGTTGGTTTGACAATTCGTATCATCTGCCTTAGCTCATCTTTGAAGGCGTGGCCGGAAACGTGTATATCCGATATCTTCTCATATACCACGTCAGCGCCCTGTTCGTAGAAGCGGTTGATTATGCCGGTTATGGCCTTTTCATTGCCCGGGATGAATTTCGAGGACAGTATGATGGTGTCCCCCGGTTTTGTTTTTATCATCTTGTTTCTTCCCGTTGCCATGCGGGCAAGTGAAGACATGGGCCCCAGTTTCCTGGCAATACGTGTGCTTAGTTCTATACTTCTGCCGTCAAAGGCAACCTTTCGATTATACCTTTCTGCTATCTCAACTATCTGTTGAATCCTTACGATGTTGGACGCGAACAGCGCAACTATGGCCCGGCCCGGGCTTTTGGAGATTATGGTCTCGAGCGTTTCCCCGACCGCCAGATCCGAAACGGTGCGGCCGTCCTTTTCCACGTTGGTCGAATCTGACAGAAGCGCCAAAACGCCTTTGCGCCCGTACCAGGCGAACTTGTCAATATCCGTGTTCATCTTGAAATCGCCGGAGTGTATTACCGTTCCAACAGGAGTTTTTATCGCTATGCCCACGCCGTCCACAACACTGTGGTTTACCCTGATGAAGTCAAGTTTTCTGTTTTACCAGCTCCATTGTAAAGGGTGTGCCGAAGATCGGAACATTGACGTCCCTGGCAAGGAAGGGAATGGCTCCGATATGATCCTCGTGGGCGTGCGTGAGCACTATGGCAGCGAACCGTTTACGGTTTTCCTTTATGTAGCTGATGTCCGGCAGCACAATATCAACGCCCAGCATGTAATCTTCCGGGAACATAAGGCCGGCGTCAATGGCAAAGGCGGTGTCGCCGTATTCGATGACCATCATGTTAAGGCCGATTTCACGCGTTCCGCCAAGCGGTGTGATTTTAAGCATCTGGAGATTTCCTCCCGCGGGGCATTGTTCCCACGCGTATTCCAGCCTCAAGGTTTATGTGGTAATCTTCAGAGTGGCAAAAATGTTGTCTATGTAATTTATAAGCCATTCGCGTTGGGCCGGGGTCGCATAAGCTATACAGTCACAGCGGATAGAGTTTTTTGTCCTCACAAGCAGTTCGCAGGATATGCGGGCTTCCTCCAGGTCGGCTATGAAATAAAACGGTTTGCAGTTTTTATGTCCACGCTGTTTCCCGGAAAGGATCTCCTCCGGGACAGGTATCCAGTATATGCTTCCCATTTCGGCCCGGCCTACCGTATTGTCAAGGTATTCCCGGATCCTTTCATATTCTCCTGGTCTCAACTCGTCGATAACATACTGTTTCATGTTTTTTTTAGTAGCATACATTGTGTTATAGTGCAATAATCTTGGCAAAGAGCTGTGAATGGGAGATTTGGCGATGGACAGAATAACAGGTGTTGCACTGGTTGTAAAACCGGACCCTGAGGCGGAAAAAAACGCCGATGCCCTGGAAGACTGGTTTTTATCCAGGGGGGTTGATGTGTTTCGGAAGGGTCGTGTGGATTACACAGACACCGTCCCGGATGGCATTGGATGCGTTGTGGTTATGGGGGGTGACGGCACTTTTCTAAGTGCGGCAAGGTGGATCGGAGACCTGGATATTCCGGTTTTAGGGATAAAATTCGGGGGAGTGGGGTTTTTGTCGGAAACCGTGGAGGACGACCTGTTTTCAGCCGCCCAAAAAATTTTAAACGGTGAGTTTTCCATTGCAGAGCGGATGAGGCTTTGTGTGACTGTTTTTGAAAACGGCAGGCAGTGTGTGCAAAGAACCGTGCTAAACGATGTGGTAATAAACAAGGGCGCACTTGCCAGGCTCGCACATATAAAGACTTTTATAGACGGGTACGATCTTACGACTTACCATGGAGACGGCCTGATAGTGGCCACACCGACAGGCTCCACCGCTTATTCGCTTGCCGCCGGAGGGCCTGTGATCCATCCGGCGGTGCCGGGTATTATACTGACCCCCATATGCCCGTTCACTCTTACCAACAGGCCGCTTGTGGTCCCGGACGGTGTGAGTATCGGGTTGAGACTTGATCAGCCATCCTCTGACATAATGGTTACGCTTGACGGGCAGGAGGGGGTTGAGATTAACGAGACCCATTCCCTTGTGATCAAAAAGGCGGACCACCCGGTCCGGATGATAATCCTGCCCGGCCAGCGCTATTTCGACGTGCTCAAGGCCAAGCTGAAATGGGGCGGCGGCCCTGCATCGATGTAGATGCAGCTCATCATGCCGTGTCTTACAGATACGCCTCTTGCAGCCCGGCCAGTGGCAAGCGTCAAAGTAACTCAATCTTCACAATCCTAATGATAACGAGTTGTTGCCCCACCAACATCCTTTCACAGCCTTCTGCCAGATGGGTTATATCAACATGAAGCTGTCAAAAAATGCAGCGCAACCAAGGGAAGCCGCGGGCCAGGCTGCCGCGTGTCCTTTTTTTGGACAAGCAAAGAACAATAGATGCAGATTGCCATGCATTTTAAAAGGGGCTGCTTTTAACCTGTTTTGAACAATAGTGGTTCCATATATTAACAAGCATATTAACAAGCACAGAATTAAGAATAAGCCCATTTTTATAACATATTGTTATGATAGAGGATGGTTTGTTTGTTGACAAAAATGGTTTGGAACGTGATAATCGGAAAAGACTGGGGAATATAGATTCAATACAATTAATGTTCCGGCGTAAACCCTCGCAAGGACAATCAACATGAAAGCATATCCATACCTCATCCATGACCTTTCATCACAAAAGGGAAAAAGATTATCTCCTCTTGATCCAAGGAAGAAGGAATTTGATGAAAAATGGCTACAAGGCTTCCTTATGAATCACCCGGATATCCTCCCGACTTATGACATAGAACCCATCTTTTATCCCCTTGTTACGATTGGGAAAGAGGTTCAGGTTGCAGAGGGGAGAATTGATATTTTATATTTGAGCGGAAGTGGCTACCCTGTAATTGTTGAAACGAAACTGTGGCGGAATCCAGAATCTAAGCGGGAAGTCGTGGCCCAAATCCTGGATATGGCCTTTGCGTTCTCAAAATGGAGCTATGAGCAGTTGGATGAATATACGAAACGGTTTGCAAAGGCATCTTACGGACAAGAGAAATCGCTAATTGCCTTGATGGAGGAGAACCTTGGTGAGGTTGATATGGAGCCAGATGAATTTCGTGATCATGTGGAAAAGAATCTCAATCTCGGAAGGTTTCTTGTGTCGGTAGTTGGGGATAGAATCAGGGCCTCAACGCTTGATATTCTTAATGAACTTAACAGGTATCCAGGGCTTGGTTTAGAGCTCGTGATGATTGAATTAGAGTGTTTCACACTCGGCAACGAAGGAACTTCCTCCTTGCTGCTCGTTCCCCGAATAGCAAAAAAGAGTGAAATAGTAGAAAGATCTATAGTTGAAGTTAAAATACAGCAGGATTTAGGCAAACCTGAAGTTGAGATTTCCCAAGAAAAGGCGAAAAAGATTGGCAAGAAAATCAGCCGTCCTACCCTTACTGAGGCAAAGTTTTGGGAAAAGCTGAAAGAGAAGGTACCGAATGATTATCTTCGGATCAAAGATTTCGTTGACGGACTGAAGGGTGATCCGCTCATTGAAATGGTGCCAGGTGTCAACGGTTTAAGATTCAGAAGGGGTTTATCGGAATCCGATCGAAACATATCCCTTTTCTTTATAACAACCGATTCCTCAGTGCACGTTCGCTTACGAGCTCCTATCCAGCAGTTTGAATCACTGGGGCTTGATACTGGGGCAGTGGATGAATTTGGGAAAGAAGTAAAGTTGATCCTGAATGGTTTCTCAGCCCCTTTCAACCAAATTGACGTTGAGGCTTTCAAAAAGGCTTTATCAAAATTCTGTGAGAGAATAGACGAGCAAGAGCTTAAGGGGAATGACATCCGAACAAGCCCTTGAACGCCGGGTCAGAACCGAACTGTATCTGTTTATAGAAAAGTCACGGCCTATCTGTGTTAACTTATCACGCCTGAGCTTGCGTGTCAGGTAGATGGCCACATCCCGCGGTTCATTAAACCCGCGTTCGACAGTTGTAGGCCAAATTACGTTTCCAAATGGGGTCTCCCCGACCGTAAGTACCGGAAATTCCTACATCCGTCCTTTTGTCGACCAA
>MZGQ01000060.1 GCA_002085115.1 Desulfococcus sp. 4484_241 | reverse complement strand
CGCATAAGCAGTGCCTGAAACGGCTGTTGCCTCTGCCTGCCCGGTGACAGACCCGCTTATTGTGCCGCTGTTTGTAAGCGTTCCGTCAAGGTCGCTCATGTATATGCCGTACGCGTCTGTGGCGCTGAGATAGGCGTGTGCCGATGTGTTGCCGGCGGCCTTTGCAGACACGTCTATCGATGCTTTGATGCTGCCGCTGTTGTCAAAAGTTGCGCCCGCGTCCAAATCGGACATGTCTATGCCGTACGCGTCGGAAACACTATCGAGTGTGGCCGTGGCATGGCCCAAAGGCGCTGAAGCGGTTGCCGCAACATCGATCGACCCGCTTATGGTGCCGCTGTTGTCAAGAGTTGCGCCTGCGTACATGGTGGACATCTCTATGCCGTACGCGCCATAAACATAAGAATCCACGCTTGCAAGGGCTGCCCCCGAGGTGCCGGCTGCTGTTGCAGAAACAGAAACATCGATCGAGCCGCTTATTGTCCCGCTGTTGTCAAAAGTTGCGCCTCCATACATGGTGGACATGTCTATGCCGTATGCGTCATAAACATAAGAATCCACGCTGCTCCCGATGCGCCTGTTGCCGTTGCAGAAAGAGCGACATCGATCGAGCCGGTTATGTCGCCGCTGTTTGTTATGGACGCACCTGCATCAACATCGGATCCAATATATAAGCCATAGGCATCGTAGGCTTCGGAAACCGTGGCATTGGCATTGCCGGCTGTTGCCGTGGCCGTGGCAGCAGCGTCGATCACGCCTCTTATGGTGCCGCTGTTGTCTATGGACGCGCCTGCGCCCATGGATCCGCTATTATATATCCCGTAGGCGTAATCAATATACTCAATACCGGCTGATGCTGTTTCACCGTTTGCCGTTGCCGAAACATCGATGGCCCCGCTTATCACCCCGCTGTTTGTTATGGACGCGCCTGCGCCCATGGACGAGGAATAAAGGCCGTAGGCACCATAACCGGAATAGATGTCAGCTTTGGCAGAGCCGGACGCTGCCGTGGCGCTTGCCAGGGCATCGATCGAGCCGCTGTAATCAATATACTCAATACCGGCTGATGCTGTTTCACCGGTTGCCGTTGCCGCAACATCGATGGCCCCGCTTATCACCCCGCTGTTTGTTATGGACGCACCTGCGCCAATGGACGAGGAATAAAGGCCGTAGGCACCATAACCGGAATAGATGTCAGCTTTGGCAGAGCCGGACGCTGCCGTGGCGCTTGCCAGGGCATCGATCGAGCCGCTCGCTTGCCAGGGCATCGATCGAGCCGCTTATTGTGCCGCTGTTGTCAAGCGTGCCGGAAAGATCGTCCATGTCTATGCCGTACGCGTATTCGACATAACTGGTAATTGAGGCTTGCGCTCCCGAGGCTCCGATTGCCACGGCCTGCGCGTTTACAGTGGCTGTTATGTCGCCGCTGTTTGTAAGCGTGCCGGTAAGATCGCTCATGTATATGCCGTACGCGTATTTGACAGAGACAGATTTGGTAATCGAAGCTTGCGCTCCCAAGGCCCCGCTTGCCACGGCCTGCGCGTTTACAGTGGCTGTTATGTCGCCGCTGTTTGTAAGCGTGCCGGTAAGATCGCTCATGTATATGCCGTACGCGTAGGAAACGTAAGCAGAAGATGCGAAAAATGCCTTGGCCGAGCCTGACGCGGCTGTTGCCTTTGCCTGTGCATCGATCGAACCGCTTATTGTGCCGCTGTTGTCAAGCGTGCCGGTAAGGTTAGTCATGTATATGCCGTACGCGTTTTGGGCGCTATGGACAACCGCAGTGGTGCTGGCAGAGGATGTAGCAGCTGCCGTGGCGCTGATGGTGCCGGTGCTGGTGTTTGTAAGCGTGCCGGCAAGATCGCCGGTGATGTATATGGCCGTGGCCCCGCTTGCGGATGTTGTCCCGCTTACCCTGGCGACTATATCGCCCGAGTTGGCAAGAGATCCGACAAGGGAACCGCTGTATCCAACGGCCGTGGCAGAAGATGTGCCCGCAGCAGAAACAAGCGCGCCGGTCCGGTTGATTATGCTGGTGCCGGTGGCCCCTGCTGTGGTGTCAACACCTATGGCAAGGGACGCGGCCCCGAAATCCGCCAGAATCCGGCCGCTGTTGTCTATGACAACCCCCGTTCCACCCCCATCAACTCCAACGGCCAGTGTGGTGCCTGATGTTACATCGATCTTGCCGCTGCTTGTAACGGTAAGCCGGTCTGTGGCCGTCAAACCATAAGGCGCTGTAACGGTGGAAGAAACCGTGTAGGTCGCGGCTGCCGCACTTGGCACGTCAACCACATCCATGCTGCCGGTTGCGCATGTCAAAAACGGCAACAAAAGCAGCCCGAACATCTTTTTCTTGCTGTAACTCTTGATCTTCATAAATACACTCCCTCCTTGCAGAGCAAACTGTTATTTTTACAAACCGGAAATAAAACTTTTTCGTTCTAATTCTTTCTTTGGATCTGTTTGGGTGTAAAAGATTTCATAAAACTTTTCAAAAAACTCCAGGCATGTCAAGAAAAAAATAAAATATTTAAATCGTTTAAATAAGGATAAAATTGCCGGCAAACAGGAAAAGGGATGATGGGGCACGAAAGACAGAGCAAAAAGCGGCAACAACCCGAAAGCCCGGCATCTGTTATCCCTTCAGATGGATGTCGGCAAGCTCCTGTTTGGAGTACTGCCTGCGCAACCCATCAACGGCGTCTTTTAGCTCTTTTGCGGGGCAGCCCATGTGGGATGTCACGGAGCCGTCTTTATACGAGGTTGTGACAAAGAGGTTCCCCTTGACCTCAAACCTGTGGGTCCAGCCAATCTCAAGAAGATCCTCTGTTTCGTTTACCGTAACATCAAGGGCCCGGCCGTTTCTTGCCACCTGGACCGCGTCCATGTCCGCAAGCTCCGCCAGCCAAGCGTCACCGGCCGGGGTTGAAAAAAAGGCAAGCGCTCCTATCAGCCGAAACCCGTTTCGCATGTCGGCCGCCTGGCGGCACAGTTTCTCTATCTCCTTTTTCACAAAAACACGCCGGGCCTGCTCCTGCCCCCTGGCGGCGGGCTTTTTCTCTTTTTTCTGCAAACAGCACTTTTTGTATTTAAGACCGCTTCCACAGGGACAGGGATCGTTTCTGCCTGTTTTTTTTGACTTGCCCATTTTTTAAAAAAAAACTCCTTGCAAGATATTTTTCTTTAACGCTGCCCCCGGACAACGCCAAGGCGCAACCAAAAGTACGATATCCGGCTATGCAAAATTCTGCTTGTGCACCGCTTTTAGTGCCTGCGATATATTATGGATGGACACCTTAACAGTAAAACACCTCGGCTTTTCTGTAAATACTACCCGGGGCCTGCAAAAAGCAAGTAAAAAGAGCGCTGTAACCATTGTTGTCCGAAACAAACCCCAAAAGCACTCTTGATAAGCTCCTGAGTTTATTATTGCCAGTCTAAAATCAAAAACCGGTTGCCTTTATCTATACTGTCAAAAATAGTGATCTGTGACAGATGCCCTGACGCCGTTGCCGAAGAGTCTGCCGGCACCCAAACACAAAAACAGCTTGCGGCCGAAATGCCTATCGTATAGACTTGTCAGAACCGGGTAAGCAAAAGGGACCGGCTTTGGCAAAGGTTTTGCAAAAGCCGTTTTCCAGCATGGAGGCAAAGACATGACAATAAACACGGTAACGAAAACAGACGAGTTTGTTCCGATATCAAATGTTCTTGTAAGCGTGTCGGACAAGTCCGGGCTTGAGGATTTTATCGGCCGCATGGTGACAATCAACCCCTCGGTCCGTATCTTTTCAACCGGCGGCACCTATAAGCGGATAGCAGAGATCCTTGGCGACCGGGCCGGATCGGTGCTGACGGCGGTGTCGGACTACACAGGCCAGCCGGAAACACAGGGCGGTCTTGTAAAAACACTGGATTTTAAAATATATCTCGGCCTGCTGACCGAAACATACAACGAATCACACCGGCAGGACATGGAGCGCACCGGCGCAAAACCCATAGACATGGTCGTGGTGAACCTGTACCCGTTCTCCGGGACTGTGGCAAAACCTGATGTCACGCCTGAACAGGCCCGGGGGAATATCGACATAGGAGGGCCGTGCATGCTGAGGGCCGCGGCAAAAAACTTTTTGCGCGTGGCAGCTGTCTGCAACCCGGCAGACTATGCAGCAGTGATTGACGAGATGGAGCACCGGCAGGGCGCTCTCTCGATCGACACCCGTTTCGAACTTGCGCAAAAGGCTTTTGAGCATACGGCAACCTATGACAGGGCAATTGCCGATTACCTGAAAAAACAGACCATAAACGATGTACGGGCCTGCTACACAATGTAAAACCCTGCGTCTGGCGCGTTACCGGAGGATAAAAATGGCAAGCGACATAAAGGCAGCCTACTCAACCATAATTGATGACCACTTCCCCGAGCGTATGGAGATAACCTTTGCCGATTCAAAAGGTCGGCAGACCCTGTTTTTTGAAAAGGTGACCTGGTCTGTCGGCGGGGTTGAAAAAGGGCTCCGGTATGGGGAAAATCCCGGACAGGAAGCGGCTCTGTACAGGCTGACAAACGGCAACCTGATTCTGGGTGACACCGAGACCATAGTGCCGGGGCAATATCTGGCCTCCGACATCGAACTTCTCCAGTCCGGAAAACACCCTGGCAAAACAAACCTGACGGATACCGACAATGCCCTGAACATTTTGCGCTATTTCAGGGACAAGCCTACCGCGGTAATCGTAAAGCACAACAATCCTTGCGGGGTTGCCAGGGCAGAATCTCTGGAAGATGCATACACCAGGGCGTACATGGCAGACAGGATCGCCGCCTTTGGCGGGTGCATAGCGTTGAACAGGCCGGTGGACAGGGCAACAGCAGAGGCCATAGCTGCCCAGTACGCCGAGGTGGTTGTGGCCCCGGATTTCGAAGAGGGCTCGCTTGCTGTTCTGTCTGAAAGAAAAAATCTCAGGGTCATTCGGATACGGGCGATAGAGCGGCTGCACGAGTTTGTTGGAAAACGGTTTGTCGATTTCAAAAGCCTGATAGACGGGGGAATAATAGCCCAATGGTCGTTCGTGCCCGTGACCAGGACAAAGGAGGACCTGCTTCCGGCGCGGTGCGAGTACAGGGGAAAGGTCTATGAGATAAAACGGCAGCCCACCGGGCAGGAGTACACCGACATGCTGTTCGGGTGGCTGGTCGAGTCGGGCATTACATCCAATTCGGTGATATACGTTAAAAACGAGGTTACCGTTGGAATCGGCACCGGCGAGCAGGACCGGGTCGGGGTTGCGGAAATAGCCAGGGACAAGGCTTACCGCAAGCTGGCGGACCGTTACTGCTTCGAGGCACACGGCATTCCCTACAAGGAGCTGTCTGATCCGGACAAAAAGCAGGAGATAGACGACAGGGTCGCAAGCGAACACGGCGGGCTTGCGGGCGCTGCCATGGTAAGCGACGCCTTTTTCCCGTTCCGGGACGGAGTGGACGTGGGGCTGAAGGAAGGGGTTTTGGCTGTCATCCAGCCGGGCGGATCTCTGAACGATTACCAGGCCATAGAGGCGTGTAACGAGTACGGCGCCACCATGGTTTTTACCGGCCAGAGAAGTTTCAAACATTGAGCCCTGTCCGCTCCTTTGGAGAGAGACATGCACGAGATGGGCATAGCCATGCAGATAATAGAAATCGCTTCTTCCTCAATCCCGGCTGAAATGGAAAACCCCTCGGTGGCACGGGTAAACATCCGGGTGGGCAAACTTACCGCGGTGGTGCCGTCAAGCCTGACATTCTGCTTCAACATAGCCGCCCGGGAAACACCCCTTGCCGGAGCCGAGCTTTCGATAGAAGAAGTGCCGGTCGTTGCACGCTGCCGCAAGTGCGGCCACGAATGGACCATTTCCGGACCTGACTTTTCATGCGAGAACTGCGGAGATGGAGACGTGGATCTTCTCTCCGGCAGGGAGCTTGAAATCGTGTCCCTTGAACTGGCACAGTAGCCCTTTTAATTCCTGACGTTAACAGTGACCGCATCATCCCGCAAATTTAAAGGAGAATCATTGTTGTCCAAAATAAACATGTTGCCCTTATCTATGCTGTCAAAAAACAAGGTCAAGACAGAACAGGCCACTTTAAAATGCCTGGCAATCTTTAATTTATTGTTCTTTTCTTTTGCTTGTCCAAAAGAAAAGAACCAAAAGAAAAAGACACCCGGCAGCCTGGCCTGCGGCTTCCCTGGAGATATGGGATGGAAAATCTGCCTATATTTTTTTGATAACTTCATATTACCATTCTTCCGTTGACACAAAATCTGGAACAAATGGTCTTTGCAGGTTTTCCGCCATTATCGATATGCCGTCAAAAACCGGTTTTTGAACACTACTAATATAAGGAGAACAAACCGATGCAGAAACTTTTCATCCGGGCCCTGGCAGTTGCAGGTGTTCTTGTAACAGCCGTGGCTGCAGCCATTGCGCTTTTCGTCGCCATGCAGGCCGCTTCGCATAAAAATAAACCCGCCATGGAAGATACGCCCGGTTATATTTTTGACAAAAACTACGTGGTCAGTCTTGAAGAACTGTCCAGGGCAAAAAAACTCGCCGAAAAACTGGGGTCAAAAGAAGGGGACCGGGAAAAACAGGGGAATGTAAATCCCGCCGACTATATGACCAAAGATTTTGGAGCCGGCGTTGCCACCCTTTCCTACTTTCGTTACCTTGACGCCATGTTTGCAGACAGCCCTGATCTGCCGTCCCACCTGGAAGGAGTCAAAAAGCTTGTTTTTGAAAAGTTACCGGTGGACAAGGCAAGCAGGCTTTATTCGCTTTATGAAAAATATCTTACCTGCGAACTCGAGCTTGCCAACATGCTTTCTTCGAAAAAAGACCCCAAAACTCCTGCCGACATGATTCGACTGCTTTCGGACGCACAGAATTTCCGAAGGGAATACCTTGGCAGGGAACTTGCCGATGCCCTCTTTGGCGCCGACATCAAGGCACTGGAGTATGCCATAAGAAGAAGCGCCATTGTTTCAGAAAAAACCCTGCACGGCAGGGAAAAGGAGATCCTGGTAAAACAGCTGACTGAAGATATGTGGGGAGACCAGGCCGGGGCCGTTGAGAGTTATTCCCTGCCGTTTAACCGTTATCTTGAGAAACTGCGGATGTATGCCCTTGATATGGCGGAGCTCAAAACCGAAAAGGAAAAAGCGGCAATGCTGAAGGATATACGCAGCAGCTGTTTTCCTCCCGAAGTTGTATCGCAGCTTGAGAAAATAGACGCAGAGCAAGCAAAAACGGTGCGGGATGCTGATAAAAACCCGGAAAAAGGGGTTCGTGAACCACAACCGCCAAAACCAGGCGATCTTAAAGGCACAAATTAGCGGTCTTTTTGCTGCCTGTACTTTTATAAGGGCAGCCCTTATGTGCGGGTGTATAACATGGGCCATAAACATCTTGTTTTCGGCACAGCAACAGACTTTATCACCGGCAAAACGGTTTTGGACACGCCGGACGAGCGTATCCGGCAAAAAATAGCAAGGTTCCTTGTCAAAGACAGGGGATTCGCAAAAAAAGAAATTAAAACAAGGATATACCTTCCCATAGAGGTTGACAACGACCTTGACGGGGTTACTGTCGATTTTACAGTCGTCCTTGATGGCCGAACCATGATGGTTGTGATGTTCGGGCCCGGAGACATAGTCTCCCGCCAGCGGCCTGCGCTGGCAGTTGCCAGGCTGCTCGAACCTTTTATCGTGCCTTTTGCAGTGATATCAAACGGCGTGGATGCTTACACCATGGACTCCGTTTCGGGCAAAGTGACAGGCCAGGGACTTTTTTCCATACCTACAAAAAATTCCCTGCTTGAAGCGGCCCGGTCCGGACAAAAACAGACAATTACAGATTCAAGGCGGCAAAAAGAGGCCAGGATCCTGTTTTGCATGGATGTTCTGACGAGACGCGAGTGTGACTCCTTTTCCTGCAACAGGTTCTGACTCCCCGTTGTTTCGGACAGACAAATGGCTGAAAAATTTGAATCAAAGCGACTGACCACCTTTAAAACAGGTGAAAAAGCCCTTGACGGTACAATTGAGGTGATTGTTGAAGAACCTCTTTCCATAAGGGTATCGGGAAAACCGTATGTCGTTGTGATGAGGACCCCGGGTGAAGAACTTTACCTGTGCGCCGGGTTCTGTTTTACAGAGGGCCTTGTTGACTCACCTGACGACATTAAAGAGCTGGGGTTCTGCACCGAGGAGGGAACCAATGTTGCCACCGTGACCCTGACGAGCGAACGCCAGGAAAAGATTGCCGGCCTGCTTGAACGCAAGGGGTTTGTAAGCCAGACAAGCTGCGGCATTTGCGGTAAAGAACTCGTGGGAGACTTGAAAAAGATGCTTTCCCCCATAAAAGAGACTTTCACGATCTCTGCCGGTCGTGTGATGTCCCTTGTTGACCGGTTCCCAAAACGCCAGGCCTTAAACAAAAAGACCAGGGGTGCCCACGCGGCGATGCTCTTTAACGCCGATGCAGAGCTTCTTTGCATGGCCGAGGATGTGGGCCGTCACAACTCACTGGACAAGGCAATCGGTATGGCCATGATGAACCGCCGGCTGGAGGCGGTGGTGATGGGGGTTGTCTCTTCCAGGCTGAGCTATGAGCTGGTTCAGAAGGCCGGCAGGGCAGGCATAGAGGTGCTGGTCGGCCTTTCCCGGCCGACCACGCTTGCCGTTGAGATGGCCGAAGCGGTAAACATGACGCTTGTATGTGTTCAAAGCGGCACCCTGATGGTGTTTGCAAACAGATCACGCATACTCAACTAAGCTTTAACCTCATTGTTGTCCAAAACAAACTCCGAAAACGCCCTTTTTGATTTGGACAACAGATTGAATTTATTGTTCTTTTCTTTTGCTTGTCCAAAAGAAAAGGACACCCGGCAGCTTGGCCTTTGGCTTCCCTCGGCTGCGCTGCATGGGATAAAAAACCACGGCCACACAACAACAATGAGAACCGGCTGATGGTGGCACGCAATGGGGAAGTTGCCCCTGTTTTTTTGATAGCTTCATATTACCATGCTTTCTTTGACGCAAAGGCCGGAGTAAATCGTCTTTGCGGGTTTTTCGTCATTATCGATATACTGTCAAAAATCGGTTTTTAGACATTAATGCTTTAACCCGGCTGTTTCATGAAAATTTTTGATGGTTCCTGGTTTACAGCACATTAAAGCCAAAAACGGCAATATATCATAACGGCTTAATATTACAACAAATCCCGCCTGAAGGGTTCTGCTTTCACTTGAAGCCCTCTTTTTTTGCCTTATCTTTTCTTTTTACATGCTTTTGTGAAAATTTTCGAGGCGTCTGTTTTTGTAAGCCCAACAAAAAGGGTCCTTTGAAAAGCAGCAAAGGAAAATTTGGGGCCCTTTTCGGGTCATTGTCTGGCATATGGGAGAAAGATGACGTCGAAAATTGCCGACAAGGTCCTGAAAAAGTGTGAAACCGGGGTTGTCTTTTCAGCGGGTGAGCAGGAGCTCATCAAAAAGGCATATGAGCTGCTGTTGAAAAACCCCTGTGAAAACAGCACGGTCGCGTGCAAGGCCGCCATGCTGCTTTTGGAGCAGAAAACAGAGGCGGTTGCAGTTGCCTGCGCCCTGCTCGCGCCGCTTGTCTGGGAAAACAGTGTCTCCATTGAAGATGTCCGGAAACTGGTGGGGCGGGAGGTTGCATCGGAACTGGCCGAACTGCGGCTTTCACCCGTTTTTCTCTCCGGCGGTCCGTTCACGGGCAGTCGAAAACAGGTTGAAAAATGCCTTGACATACTGCTTGCCGGCATGAAGCGCCTGCTTGAGAACAACGAAATAGACGGCCGCGTTCAGGGCAGGAGAAAAAGCCTGCACAGCATTCTCCGCAAGATGCGCCGCACCGGTAAAGAGCCGGTGGAAATAATGGACAGGATCGGGTTGCGGGTAATCGTCAACTCCGTCCTGGACTGCTACATGGTGCTTGGCCTGATCCATCTCCATTTCAAACCGATTCCAGGCACTTTTGACGATTACATAGGACTTCCCAAGGAGAACGGCTACCAGTCCCTTCACACCTGCGTTTATCCTGTGCGTGAGATCTCGCACAAACCGATCGAGTTCCAGATCCGAACCGAGCTCATGCACATGGAGGCGGAATACGGGGCCGCTGCCCACTGGCAATACAAAAGCAAAAACTGGGCTATGGAGCAGAACCGTATCCACCGCCAGTGGATGGAGGGACTTTCACGCCAGTACGAGCAGGCAGGCAGCACCGGCGAGTTTATAGAACTGCTGCACCGGCAGGTATTCACAAACCATCTCGTGGTTTTTGGAAACGGCGGACAAATCGTCCGGCTCGGCCAAAACGCAACCGTGAAAGATTATCTCGATATCACGAACACACAGGCACCAAAGAACTCTGCCATTATGGTAAACGGCAAAAGGGTCGGCCTGGATTACCGCTTAAAAGACGGCGATTCCATAGAGGTGCGCACAGAGGAAGGCAAAACAAACTACAAAACAGGCGTTGGAGCGCCTTACCCGTTCGACCTGTATATGCCCGGCAATCCGTGACCGGATTTTTAAGACAAACATGCACAAGGAGGAACAAAAATGCTTCACCCGGGACGATACCAGACAACAAAAAAAATTGCGCTTATCGGGAACTTCCTGCCACGCCAGTGTGGAATAGCGACCTTTACCACAGACCTGCTTACCGCAATAAGCAACGAAAACCCGGCCGGAGAGAGCTGGGCCGTTGTGATGAACGATATTCCTGAAGGATACGACTATCCGGAGAGCGTACGTTTCGAGATAAATCAGCGTATCCTGGACGAATACCGGATGGCGGCCGACTTTCTTAACATGAACAGCGTGGATGTGGTCTGCCTGCAGCATGAGTTCGGTATTTTCGGCGGAGAAAACGGCTCCCACGTGCTGGAGCTTGTAGGCAATCTGAGGATGCCCGTGATAACGACCCTGCATACCGTGTTAAAGGAGCCCTCGCCCGGGCAGATGGCAATAACGAAACGGATCGCGCAGCTTTCAGACCGCCTTGTTGTAATGAGCAATGCGGCAAGGCGGATACTTCGTGAGACATACGGCATTGCTGATGAAAAGATCGTGCTTATACACCACGGCATTCCCGACGTTCCCTTTGTAGACCCGAACTACTACAAGGATCAATACGGTGTGGAAGGAAGGAACGTTATACTCACGTTCGGCCTGCTCTCTCCGGGCAAGGGCATAGAAAACATGATAGACGCACTGCCGGACATCGTTGCCAGGCATCCTGAAACGATCTACATAGTCCTTGGGGCAACCCATCCGAACATAAAAAGGGAGCAGGGCGAGGAGTACCGGCTTTCACTCCAGAGAAGGGCCCGCAGCCTGGGTGTGGGCGATCATATACTTTTTCACAACCGCTTTGTTGATCTAAAGGAGCTTTGCGAGTTTCTGGGAGCGGCCGATATTTATGTAACCCCATACCTCAACAGGGAGCAGATAGTTTCGGGAACCCTGGCATACGCCCTTGGCAGCGGAAAAGCGGTGGTTTCAACCCCGTACAGGTATGCGGAAGAGATGCTGGCGGACGGCCGCGGGCGGCTGGTCCCGTTTCAGGACCCGAAAGCCCTTGCCGAACAGGTAAACGACCTGCTGTCCCACGGGGTTGAGCGGCACGCAATGCGCAAGCGCGCCTACAATTTCTGCCGTCAGATGGTCTGGAAAGAGGTTGCCCGAGGTTACCTTGACCTCTTCGAGTCTGTAAAAAAAGAGAGGGAGAGCAGGCCCCGCCCGGTTTTCCGCGCAAGGACCATGGGATCGGCGCCAAGGGAAAATCCCCACCCGAAACTGGACCATATAATCAGGCTGACAGACGATGTCGGCATCCTTCAGCACGCAAAGTTTACCGTGCCTGACCGCAACCACGGCTACTGCACGGACGACAATGCACGGGCGCTGATCGCCCTGCTGATGGCCCGGAACATGATGGCCGACATACGGACAACCGCAAAGCTTGCACACACATATCTTTCTTTTGTGCTTCACGCCTTTAACGAGAAGACCGGCCGTTTCCGGAACTTTATGAGCTATGACAGGCAATGGCTGGAGGAGGCCGGATCGGAAGACAGCCACGGCAGAGCGCTGTGGAGCCTTGGGGAAGCGGTCCGGCTGGCAAATTCCTACGAGATACAGGCAGCAGCTCAAACCGTGTTTGAGAAGGCAATGCCCGTGCTTGCAGAGTTTAAGTCTCCCCGGGCCTGGGCCTTTGCCCTGGTAGGCATAAACGCTTATCTCGAACGGTTCAGCGGAGACAGCGAGGTGAGACGCATGAGAGAAAAGCTGGCAGAAAACCTGATGAGCCTGTTTCGTGAAAACGCTACCGCTGAGTGGCCCTGGATCGAGGATGTTGTGACCTATGCAAATGGAAAAATTCCTCAGGCCCTTATCATATCCGGAAAGGGTCTCGCAAACAGGCAGATGCTGGAAGCGGGGCTGCAAAGCCTGGACTGGCTGGTTAAGATCCAGACCGATCCAAAGGGGTATTTTGTACCGGTAGGCAACCGGGGCTGGTACCCCAGGGACGGTGAAAAGTCCCGGTTCGACCAGCAGCCGCTGGAAGCGCTGAACATGATAGAGGCCTGCCGGGATGCCTACGAAGCTACAGGCGATCCGGCATGGCTCGACCATGCGCAAAGGTGTGTAGAGTGGTTCCTCGGACGCAACGATCTTAACATCCCGCTTTACGACCACAGGTCGGGCGGATGTTGCGACGGTCTTCAGTCTGACGGGCCAAACCGCAACCAGGGTGCTGAATCGACCCTGGTCTGCTTCCTTTCCCTGTTAAACATGAGCCACATCCGAAGCATGCGCCTGTCTGCGGAGGCAGCACACACAGCCGAACAGGGAGCAAAAAGGGAGGCCGCCCAACAATGAAGACCGGCCGGTGGAGGTATGTATTTACGGTTTTTTTTGCCATTATCGATATGCCGTCAGAAATCCGTTTTTTGGACTTTGAAGATTTTAATCGATGCGACTGACTATATGAGGAGGAGGTAAAGATGAGCGAATGTTGCGATCTTTTCACAAGGTACGGGGGAAACCCGATCTTAACGGCCAGGGATCTCCCATACAAGGCAAACTCCGTTTTCAATGCAGGTGCAACCGTGTTTGACGGTGACATCCTGCTGTTGCTGAGAGTCGAGGATTACCGCGGGATATCTCACCTTACGGTTGCACGCAGCAAAAACGGGGTAACCGGCTGGCAAATCGACCCTGTGCCGACCCTTATGCCGGATGTAAAACACCACCCGGAAGAGATATGGGGTATAGAAGACCCCAGAATAACCCGCATTGACGAGCTTGATCTGTGGGCCGTCCTCTACACGGCTTACTCCAAGGCCGGCCCTCTGGTCTCGCTTGCAACTACAAGAGATTTTAAGACGTTTGACCGGTTAGGGGTTGTAATGCCTCCGGAAGACAAGGACGCGGCCCTTCTCCCGGTACGGTTCAACGGCCGCTGGGCCATGATACACCGCCCGGTTTCCAATTTTGCCTCGATCGGCGCCCACATATGGATATCATTCAGTCCTGACATGAAGCACTGGGGGGACCACCAGGTCCTGATCCCCGCCAGGAATGGTGCATGGTGGGACGCAAACAAGGTAGGCCTTTCACCTCCTCCCCTTAAAACCGACAGGGGCTGGCTTGTGCTCTACCACGGGGTTCGTGAAACTGTAAGCGGATGCATATACCGCCTTGGACTGGCTCTCCTGGATATCGAAAACCCCGCACGCCTGATTGCCCGGTCCGACGAATGGGTCTTTGGCCCGCAGGAGACGTACGAAAACAAGGGTGATGTGGACAAGGTTGTATTCCCGTGCGGATGGATAGAAGATGGAGACGATATAAAACTCTACTATGGCTGCGCCGACACATCAATAGCCCTTGCCACTGCAAAAAAGCAGGACCTTCTGGACTGGCTGGAGAAGGGCGGCAAACAGGAAAACAGAAGCGGGGAGTAACGGGCAATGAAAATCGCCATGCTTTCACCCATAGCCTGGCGCACCCCTCCCAGGCATTACGGGCCGTGGGAAACGGTGGTTTCACTGCTTACCGAGGGCCTTGTAGCCAGCGGCCTGGATGTAACCCTTTTTGCGACCGGGGACTCGCTGACAAGCGGCAGGCTGAAAAGCGTGTGTCCAAGGGGGTATGAGGAGGACCGGGAAATTTTGCCCAAGGTTTGGGAATGCTTACACATATCGGAAGTCTTCGAGCAGGGGGACCGGTTCGATATAATACACAACCATTTTGATTACAACCATACACGGTTTTTCATCCCCGGAAATCCTGCCGGTATACCGTAAATACAACAGAAAAACCTTCTATGTGTCGATAAGCGATGCAGACAGGTCACCCGACCTGGACTACATAGCTACGGTGCACCACGGCATAGACCTTAAGCTCTTTACCTTTAACCCGAACGGGGGGGAGTACCTGCTTTTCTTCGGCCGCATACACCCGGAAAAGGGCACGCGCGAGTGCATAGAGGTTGCAAGGCGGACCGGCCTGAGGCTGATAATCGCCGGAATAATACAGGACCGGGAATATTTCGAGACCCAGGTGTCTCCCTGCATAGACAACGACCGGATCCGCTACGTGGGAAGCGCCGGCCCAAAAGAGAGAGACAAACTTCTGGGCAACGCGTTTGCCCTGCTTCATCCCATAAGCTTTGATGAGCCCTTCGGCCTTTCGGTTGTGGAAGCCATGGCCTGCGGGACCCCGGTCATAGCCTTTCCCCGGGGCAGCATGCCGGAGATAGTGGTCCACGGTGAAACCGGATTCCTGGCGGCCGATCTTGACGAGATGGTCCGCCTTGTTGAAAGGGTGGGGGATCTTGACCGTAAAAAGTGCCGAAAACGGGTCGAAGACCGGTTCTGCGTAACCCGAATGGTCAAAGACTATATAAAGGTGTACAAAAAAATTCTTGGCGTGTCAGCCGGGCACCGGATCCGCCCCTGGGGGCGTTTGGAAACGGTGTGCGAAAAAAAGGGCCATAATATCAAAAGGCTGACAATTTCACCTGGCCGGTGCATAGATCTTTGCAGGGAACCAGATATTAGCGGGTACCTGCTGCTTACCGGCGGCAACGCAATTGCCAAAGGGGAGGGGAAAAAGGAAAAGCTGGAGCCGGGCTGTTCCCTAAACCTGTTGGAAGGAGGATGGCATACAATAAAAAACCCCGGAAAGACTGAAGCCGTCTTTCTGGATGTGGTTGACCAGCCCGGCAAGACAAACCACAACATTAAAGTTAATGTTTCAGGAGGTTGAACCATGGCATTCTCCGGCTCTCGGGTGGTGAAACGCTATGAAAAAAACCCCATACTCACAAAGGACGACGTTCCATACCCGGTTGCAACGGTCCACAACGCAGGTGTGGTGAAACACAACGGAAAATATGTGATGCTGTTCAGGTCACACCTTAAAAACGGACGGTCGGTAATAGGCATAGCCGAGAGCATCAAGTATCACCCGCCTTGATGGGGCTTACTTTATAACCTACTCGGCCTACTCGAGACATGGTGTCAGGATTGCGCTTGCAAAAACCGTGGATTTTGAGCAGGTGGAGAAGATCTCTCTGATCACCCATGCGGACTTTCGCAACGTGGTGCTTTTTCCCGAAAAAATCGGGGGCCGCTATGCCCGTCTCGACCGGCCCCACTCAGAGATATCGCCCTGGTCTATATGGATCTCCTACTCTCCCGATCTTGTTCACTGGGGCGACTCAAGGGTTGTGCTCAAGCCTGCATGCTACCACTGGGATGAAATGAAGGTGGGCCCAGGCGCCCCGCCCGTAAAAACAGAACAGGGGTGGCTGGACATCTACCACGGCGTCTTTAAAACCATGGACGGAGCCGTGTACCGTCTGGGGGCGGCGCTCCACGATCTTGCCGATCCCTCCAGGATCCTTGGAGTGGCTGACGAGTGGATTCTTCAGCCGGAAGACCCCTGGGAGATAACCGGTTACGTGCACAATGTGGTTTTCTGCTGCGGGGCCGTGCCGGAACCTGACGGAACCCTGAAGCTCTACTGGGGCGGTGCCGATTCGGTCATGTGCGCCGGCACGGCATCCATTGACGAACTGGCTGATATGTGCGTGTCAAAGCCCAGGGCCCCTCTATAACACAATCCCTGTGTAATCCTGTACAACAACCCTTTGCAGGCTGAAAATGGTATTATGCTTTTAACCTGACCATTATATCCAATCTGCCGGAACCGCTCAGCCAATCTCCTTGCCGCAGTGCTTGCAGACACGGGCCCTTTTTTTGATTATCTCCGCACAAAAGGGGCACTCTCTTGTGAAGTTGCGTTCATGTATCTTTGCAACGGCTTCTTCAGCAGCCTTGTTGAGGATCTCGTTTCCAAAGTTATGGTTCTTCAGGGGCTCAATTGCCTCTATATCGCCAATGTCCCCTATGATTTCAGCGGCCTTCAGCCTCACCTTTGCCGGTTCGGCCGCATCCATAAGCATGAGCAGCACCTCGTACCAGCTTTTTGTGGTATAATACTCCGCAAGAAGGTAAAACCCTCTCTTTGTGGCCTCCTTGACCCGTTCCTGCTCTGCGATGGTCTCCCCGGTCACAATCTGGCCAAGCCCCCCTTGCTCGCTGAACACCGGCATTGTTTCAAACTTGTTGGTAAAGGGATAACAGACGTTCCTGTAGGACGCCCTGTAGCCGTAATTCGACTCAATATGCTCCCATCCCTGGACATATGTCGGACAATCGTTGTTAAAACAGACAAACAGGTAAGGAGTTCCCCAGCCAAGCCCGTCGCTGAAGGTTATGGGCGGCACCTCCCAGATCTCCATCTCCTGGTTACAGACCGGGCACCTTGGCCTTTCCTCAGCCATCATTCTTTCCAAAAACTGCTCTTTTGTCTCTATAGCCATTTTAAAAACCTCTCTTTTTTAAAACCGGCAAAAACAAACCGGTCAACTGCGTTCCGGCGGGTTTGCGGCAAACACCATACCGCACCACCCTTTTTCAACCTCTTTCCACACACAACCGCCCACCGGCCGGTAGCAATCGGCCAGTGCACCGGCTTCCTGCTGGCGAACCCCTGACAACACCACTGCGCCGCCAGGTTCAAGCAGGCGAAAAATATGTGCAGCGCTCCGTTTCAGGGTGGGCAGCCTGAGGTTCGCGATTACAAGCGACGCCTTGTCCTCTATCTCATCCAGACCTTTACCGGAAACCTCTATCCTGCTCTCAAGCCGGTTCAGGACGACATTGTTTGCAGCTTCCACCCTTGCACAAGGATCTATATCTATAGCAAGCACATGTTTTATTCCAAGCCTGGCCGCGACCAGGGCCAGGATTCCGGACCCTGTGCCAATATCAATGGCCGTGGAAAGGCCGCCCTGTTTGGCGCTGCACATATCGATCAAAAAATCGATTGCCCGTACCGAAATTCTTGTCGAGGGATGGCGGCAATCGCCAAAGGCTATGCCCGGCAAGAGTCGTATCGGTACACATCCCGGATCCATATCTTCGGCACATCCGCGTGGCGGGACAACAACAACCCGGCGAGAGAGCCGAACACGTCCGGCATAGTTTTTTTCCAAAAAACTCATCCCGCTTTCAGTAACATATCGAAGCTCTCCCTTTGCCACCAGCCTCTTTACCGCGGCCCTGACCAGCCTGGGGGTCTCCTTCCCCCGCCTGGAAAGATTGTAGACAAGATCCCGGCAGGAAACCCTCTGCTCTGCTGTTTCAACGGCATTCAGAACCGGCTCCAAAAGCCTGTCAACACCTTTTTCCCTAATCCTTGATACTGACACCTTCCCTCTCCAAAAGATCCCTGTACCAGCACGCAAACTCAAACATGCCCAAAAAACGGTCCTCCTGGTTTATTATGCCAAGGCACAGTTCAAAAGCACCCCTCGCATACTGTGTACTATATCTCTTTCCGTCCAGACCGGAGAGAAACTCCCTTATGAGCTGCTGGCTTGTCCTCCGGGTCATGTCCTTCCTGATGTCAATGGGATCCTTTGGCTCCTCGAACGGGTCCCACTTGTCGTAACCCATCCTCATAATACGCCGTTGGCCGCGCTCTGACATGCTCTCAAAGATCGCCCTTTTCCTGGCCTCCTTTTCCTCCTTTGAAAACATATCTTCCATTTTTACACCCCCTGTAAGCCACAGGTGTGCGTCATTCCCTGTATGGCCGTGGGAATACCGTATGTGCGGCATGTTATTGGCCTGTGATCATAAAGGTCGCACATATCCTGCTCGTTTAAAAGTGGGCAGCGAATTCGCTGTCTTCCCATCTCGGCCAGAATCTCAACCTCGTTTTTCCCCTCCCTGTGCTCCCTGTATGCCCTCTTCTTTAATTTGTATATCTGCCGGTCGGCCCTGTTGGCTTTTTCAAGCATCTGCTCATCCCTGCCAAATGCATTGTTGAAGGCGTGGTTAATGTATATCGCCTCAACAAGCGTAAGATCAAACAGGGCAAAACAGCAGTCGGAACATCCCTTTTTGCATTTGACCCTGTCCGGGTGTTCCTCCTTTACCCTGGCAAATATACCATCCACCATCTCGACCAGGGCCTCGTACTTTGCAAAATATGGCGCAAAATCAAAATCCATCCTGTTCTCCTCTCGTTTAAGCCCTGCCGAAACCTTACCGGAAACAACAAGACATCTGTTGCAGCTTTACGGTAAACCGTCAAATGTTTCACGTGAAACATTCTGCGCTACTTTCCAACACAAAACCTTTCAAAAACAGCGTCAAGCAGACCGGCGTCTGCAGACTCGCCAACGATCTCATCAAGGCGGCTCACAGCATCCTTTATATCGATTGCCACCATATCAACCGGAACCGACTCCTCAAGTGCACGGGCAGCGGAAAAAACGGCGCTCCTGCAGGCAACAAGAGATGCATGGTGCCTCGCGTTCGGCACCGCCACCCCGGCCCCGGGCGCCGGCATCAGCTTGTCCGCCATTTGAACAAGCACTCCCTCAAGCTCGTCCATGCCATAGCCGTAAAGAGCGGAAACTCTCACCACCCGGGACGCCTTGCTCAACTCCGGCGGCAGGGAGAACCCTTTTGCACCGGGAAGATCGGTCTTGTTGACCACAACGATGCAGCGCTCAGGCGAAAGCCTGGCAAAGGCATCCATATCTTCCTGCAAAAATCCTTTTGCGGCATCCACCACGAAAACGGCAAGATCAGCCCTCTCCAGGGCCCTGGCGGCAAGGTCCATCCCCTTTTTCTCCACCTGGTCACCGGCGCGGTCCCTGAGCCCTGCCGTATCGGTAAACAGCATCCTTCTGCCTCCCAGGAAGACCGGCCCGTCAACCAGGTCCCGTGTTGTGCCGGGAGTGTCGGACACTATGGCGCGCTCATACCCGAGCAGCCGGTTTAAAAGAGTGGATTTGCCAACGTTGGGGGCCCCCACTATGACCACATCAAACTCCCTGCCGCCTCTGCCAAAAGCCCTGTGTCTCTCCATAAGACGATCCAGGGCCGGCAGGACATCCAACAAAAGCACACGGGATGCATCTTCTTGATCAAACACCTCGCCGGCCTGGTCAGAAAAATCTATAGACGCCTCCATTCCGGCAAGCAGGTCCAGAAGCAAACCCCTTATCGAAAGAATCTCCTGCTTTAACCTTCCGCTTATCGTGGCAGCCGCGCTTTTCACCTCTGCCAAAGATGCTGCTTCTATGATATCGGCCACGGCCTCCGCCTGGGTCAGGTCTATCCTTCCGTTCAAAAAGGCCCTTTTTGTAAACTCACCGGGCCCGGCAGGTTCTGCCCCGGCATCCAGCACCAGGTCGAGAATGGTGGCAAGAACGGCCGGACCGCCGTGCGCGTGGATCTCTGCGACATCCTCCATCGTGTAGGAATGCGGCGCCAGCATAAAAACAAGCAGAACCTCGTCCACAAGGTCCGGTCCGTCAAAAACATATCCGTGGTAGACCCGGTGTGAATCGATGCTGCCGCGGGAAAGCGGTTGACCATCCCTGCCCCGCCGGAACAGGGAAAGAGCTATTCCCACGGCATCAGGCCCGGAGATCCTGACGATTCCTATTCCGCCGGGGGATAGCGGGGTTGCAACAGCCGCTATAGTGGAACGATCCATCCTGTTCACCTGCCCCGCAGCACACAACGGGCTTCTCAACCTGTTCGCAAGCAGCCCCTACCTGGCGCCCTTTTTCCGCTGGGGTGTCCTGCCTGGTTGAATAACCACCCGCCGAAAATCGCCACTTCCAACGCTGCGGGTCTTCACGCTCTTGTCTTCCCTGAGAGCGTCGTGTATAATTTTCCTTTCATAGGAGTCTATTCGGCTGACGGTTGTCGGTTTTCCTGACTGGCGGGCCTTTTCTGCAAGCTTGCCCGCCAGGCTCTTTAAGGCGTTTTCCCTCTTCTCAAGGTAATTCGCCACATCGACACGCACATCAACCGCCTCGCCAAGCCTTTTGCGCACAACCTTCTCGATTATATGCTGCATGGCTTTAAGCGTCTTTCCTCTCTTGCCGATAAGCACCGAGGTGTTGCCCCCCTCTATGCTGAAAAGCACCCTTCCGTTTTCTATCGAGCCGACAGCTCTTGCGTCAGACGTGACAAGATCGGCCATCTTCTGAAGAATCTCTAACGCCTGCTCAATATCCGGTTCCCGGATCGCCGGGCGGCTCTTTTCCCCACCTGGTTTGCCGGTATCGGCAAAAGAGGGCTGCGCCTGGGGGGCCGGTTCTTTCTGCTCCCTGCCCTCTGAAGCAGCCTGTTTTCTCTTCCTTTTTCCGGCAGCCGGCTTTTTTTCCTGCGCCTTTCCCCTGACAGGCCGCTTTTTATCGGAAAAAGCCTCGTCTATCATAGACATTATCTCCTGCCTGTCCTCTGCGGAAACGGAACGCTTCCTGTCACCACCCTCCTGTGTATCAATATCAAGTATTCGAATCTTCGCGTTTTTCACTCCAACCAGCCCGAAAATCCCGCTTGACCCAACCGTCACCACCTCGTAACGAAGTTCCTCAACCGGTATGTTAAGCGCACTGCTCGCCTTTTTTAAAGCAGCTTCAACGTTTTTGCCTTCAAACTCTGTTGTCGATACAGTCATGCCACCCTCCATGCCTTAAGCATTCTTGCGCGTAATGTAATACTGCTGGAAAATGGAGATAATGTTGTTCACAAGCCAGTAGAGTACCAGCCCTGACGGGAAGTTGATGAAAATGAATGTAAAAACCACCGGCATCAGCATCATCATCTTGGCCTGGGTCGGGTCCCCGGCAGGCGGCTGAAGCTTCTGCTGAACTATCATCGTAAGACCCATCACCAAAGTAAGCACGGGTATTCCCACCGGAGGTGTCATTATCGGGACCGAGATGTTAAAATGAAAAAGCCGGTCCGGGGCGGACAGGTCGTTGATCCACAGGCAAAACGGAGCATGCCGCAGCTCTATCGCCTGGTAAAGCATGCGGTAAAAAGCAAAAAACACCGGAATCTGGACCAGCATGGGAAGGCAGCCTCCAAGCGGATTTATCTTGTAGGTCCGGTAAAGGTTCATCACCTCCTCGTTCATCTTTTTCCGATCGTTCTTATACTTTTCCCTGATCTCCGCCATAAGGGGCTGAAGCCGCTTCATGTCCGCCATCGATTTATAGCTCTTGTTTCCAAGCGGCCAGAAAATAAGCTTAAAAAGTATCGTAAGCAGAATAATGGCGACTCCATAGTTGGGGATGAAACGGTATATCAGGTTCATAAGCCACAGACACGGCCTTGCCAGAAAATCAAACATCCCGAAATTCACGGCCCTGTCAAGATGGTAGCCGGCCTTGTGAAGCAGGCTGACGCTCTTTGGCCCCATAAACACCTTGAATCGGTATGTCCTGGCACTGTCCGGCGCTATGGAATCCCCTGAAGCAAGGTAGGTGGCGGTCACCACATGGTCCTGTGTTCTGCCGGCGCGCATAACCGCTTCTGAAGGTGCTTCGGGAATAAGGGCGGACATAAAATAGCGGTTCTGTATGGAGATCCAGTCAAGCTTTCCCGACACGACACCCTTCTTGGCTATATCTTTCAGCTTGATCTCGTGCAGCTCTTTTCCGCCAACAAGCGCGCATGGCCCCTCGAAAACGAACCGGCTGGCATGTTTCTCCGGGAAATACCTTGCAAGCATAACACCAAGCCGCCCCGGCAGGACCGAGCCCGATCCGTTCTTCACGGTCACCTCAAGGCCGATCATGTAGGAGCCGGGAGTAAATGTGTATCTCTTTTCTACAACAACGCCGTTTTTAAAATGCCGCGACCAGGTGATACTCCTTGGCGCACCTGTCACAACCAGGCTCCCTGTTACATCCGTAACATAAGGTCCTGAATCCACACCAGAAAGCCCGGAGCCATCCATTGTGATGCCTATAGTTCCACGAGGATTTTTCTCCGAAACCAGGTGTTTTAAGGGAGAGTCAGGATCGTTTGTTTCCCTGTAACGCTTGAGCATGAACCCTGAAACACGCGCGCCGTTCCCGCTTATCCTGGCCACGTAGAGATCCGTTTCCACCAGAACCGGCGGGCTGGCAAGCTGTTCTGCCGCCTCAACAACCGGGCCCGGCTCATGCACAACATCCGCTGTCGCCTTTCTTTCCGGTTCTGCGGTTAAACCCGGCTGCTTATCCGGCTTTTGCTCTGCTCCATTTACGCTTTTTTGCGTTTTTGTACCATTCGTGTTTGGCCCCTGCTTTTGAGGCTGTGGCATAAACAGCGCCTGCCACACAAGCAAAACAAAAACCGACAAAACAACGGCCAAAACAACCCGAACCTGTTCCATGCAAAACCTCGCTTTTGACCCGCGACACAGAAATCTCTGCATTTATAAGCGGGTGTTTCCTTTTCTTGCTCTTCCTGGTTCTATCTATCCGTCTGCCGAAAAATTGCCGGGGAGAAATGCGAAGCGCTTATGAAATGGCGGAGATACAGGAAACGTTATGGAACAGGGTCATACCCGCCGGGGCAAAAAGGATGACACCTTGCGACCCTTTTTGCCGCCAGAAAAGATCCTTTTATGACTCCATAGCGTGATACAGCTTCATAGGCATACTGGGAACACGAGGGGTAAAACCGGCACCTTGGCCCCAAAAACGGGGAGATCACCGTTTGATAAACCCTTATTAAAAACATTACCGCCTTTTTGATGATATCACCCTTGATGTCTTTTCAAAAAGATCTTCAAGCGATGTAAAGATCTCTTTGGAAGAGGCCTGTGCAGCCTGTTTTTTTGCAATAACGTTGATATCCCAACAGCATGGGAGTTTGTGCCGATTTAACCTGAAATACTCCCTGACATACCTTTTTATCCTGTTTCTCCGGACCGCTTTGCCGACCTTTTTTGAAACTGTTATCCCCAGACGATTTTTTTGCGCGCGGTTTTCCCGAATAGCCGCTATAAAACAGTCTGAATGTATGGTCTTCCCGGAGATGGCAATGCTCGTAAACTCGCTTCGCTTTAAAATACGGTCGCTCTTTGTAAAAGAAAAACGAGCCACAACACACCTTATGTTTCAACGCAGTAAATATGCCGACCCGGTTTCAGACCTCCGCGCATTTTTAATATAAATTCAATAAAACAGTTCCGGTTGTGCGCGATCCTTAACTTTATAGCCTTTCAAAATGCGACTCTTTTTTTGGCGCACGATTTAAACCGATAAACGCTTTCTCCCTTTAGCCCTCCTTCTTTTGATAACGTTTCGCCCCTGTTTTGTCGCCATGCGACTTCTAAACCCGTGCTTTCGGGCGCGTTTCAACCTGCTTGGCTGATATGTTCTCTTCATTGTTCACCTCTTTCTCCGGCCGCTGCATGCAAAAACAAACATCTTTTTTTCGGCCAGCACCTCTTATAGTAAAGCAAAGTTCTGCCAATCATATAAACCTAAACCTGTTGAAAAAAACATAAATCCAGACTCCTGTCAAGATAAAAACACCCCTTTTGGAAATGCCGACAGGATTTCCCGGTAACACCGTATCTTTGTTGACAGATATCACCACTGTTGCCCAAAAACCGGTTTTGAGAGCATAATTGACAAGGGCAGCCTGTTTTTTGTTTTAGGGACGATGATAAAAATTCAAACGGTTATCAACCAAAACCCTTTCTGGCCTGTCTTGGACAACAATGATATACCACTTTCAACAAAAAGGCGGGCATTCTTGCAAAAACAAACTGCGGATCAGGATGATGGCATCAAAATCATTATCGATAAACAAGCGCTTTTGGAAAATCCCGGGCGTGGCCTGATATGGGCACAACATGAAAACCACCTCACAAAGTCACATTGTCTCCTCTATCTCAAACTGCTCTATGTGAAATCTTGACACAGGGTAAATCACTATCTGTCGTCCAAGCTCATTTTCAAGGTCAGTCACGAGCCGGTTCTCTTCTCCGTGGAGCATGGACGCTATATCCGGATGAACCTTGACGGTGACCTTTTTACCGGAAAGATCGTGTGACTCCCTTAAAATCTCCCTGTAAATATTAAAACATATCGTCTGCCTGGAAAGAAGGTACCCGTCTCCGTTGCAGTAAAAACAGGGCTCACACAGCATCCTTGCTACCGAGTTCCGGGTACGCTTCCTTGTCATCTGGATAAGACCCAGCTCGGAAAAGGGATATACGGTTGTCCTGTTCTTGTCTTTTGCAAGAAACTCCTTTAAGGCATTAAAAACCTTCTCTCTGTTGGCCTTTCTGGCCATGTCGATAAAATCTATTATTATTATACCGCCAAGGTTTCTCAGTCTTATCTGATAGGCTATCTCCCTGGCTGCTTCAAGGTTGGTTTTAAAAACGGTCTCCTCGAAATTGTGTTTACCAACATAACCACCCGTGTTTACGTCGATAACAACGAGCGCCTCCGTAGGCTCAATAACAATATATCCTCCCGACTTTAACCATACCTTTTTCTTTAGTGCCCTGAAAACATCCCCTTCTATGTTGTATGCATCAAAGATCGGCTCGCCTCCCCTGTATCTCTCGACCGATGATTTCATCGCGGGCATGGTCTCGTCCAGAAACGAAATTATTTCATCGTAAACATAATCGGAATCCACCACGACCCTGTCTGCCTCGTGAGTCAGGTAATCCCTTACGGCGCGCAGGGATACGGTCATATCCCTGTGAAGCAGCGAGGGCGGAGAAGCTGACGCATACCTTTCCTTTATCTTTTCCCATAAACTGACAAGAAGTTTCATCTCCTTTTCCAGCTTTTCCCTGCCAATCCCTTCTGCCGCTGTTCTTATGATAAAACCGAAGGAGTTCTCCCGAAACGACAACACCAAATCCTTCAGCCTCTGCCTCTCCCGGTCATCAACTATGCGCTTTGAAACTCCAACATGGTCCACGGTAGGCATGAGCACAAGAAACCGTCCGGGAAGAGATATTCGGGTTGTAATCCTGGCCCCCTTGCTTCCGATGGGAGACTTGGCAACCTGCACCAGCAGCTCCTGGCCCTCGGAAAGGACATCCTCTATGCTGACTGAAAGGTCGTCGTCCATAACAAGATCATCACCCCCACCTGCCTCCTCTTCGGCAAGGCCGTTCCCGTTTTCGGCTGTCTCGTTGAAAATATTCACATACTCCTTTGCCGGCTCGGAAATCACGTCTGTAACATATATGAAAGCGGCCTGGTCCAGGCCTATATCGACAAACGCAGCCTGCATACCGGGAAGCACCCTCATCACACGTGCCTTGTAAATATTCCCGGATATGTTCATATGGTTGCCTCGCTCCATGAAAAACTCGGCAAGGACACCATCCTCAAGCAAGGCTACCCTGGTCTCTGCTTTTGCAGCGTTTATTACAAGCTCCTTTGACATGATTTCCTTTCAACTGCCTTTTGTCGCCACCAAAGCTCTTCGCAAAAAAATCTTTTATTTTGCTATTCTACGACAAAGAGGCTTTTTTAACAACCCTGGCAAATCCTGCCAGGTCCCTGCCGACCCCAAACACAGCAGACAAAACATCCTCAACAGACACCTTTTTTCCCGGAATGTTCCTTTTTTCTATCAGCACGGTGTGTGGGTCAACCACCTTTATTGCCACAACAGACTCGCTGATATCACGAGTCCTCTCATCTGAAGACAACTGTTTCATACGGTCATGGGCAAGCTGTCCTGAAAACTCCGCCCTGTCCAAAAACACCTGGTATGTCACCGGCTTTTCCGGGTCGGCAGCCATTCCTTTTTTTGAAACGATCCTGCAGCCGTGAACCCTGACCCCGTCCGGCAGGTTGCGGTTCAAGGCGCTTTTGATCGACGCCAGATCGATACCGCCCGACACCCTCATCCATAGTTTCTCGGCCTCGCTCTCCATGCCAACCGGAAGCGGATCGGAAAAGGAAATTTTAGGTTTTGGGTGAAACCCCTCTGAAAAAAGCACCGGTATTCCGCTCCTGCGAACAGCCCTTGTAAAAATGTTTACAAACTCCAGGTGACCGAAAAACCGTGCGTTTCCTGTTTTAGAGTAAATAAGCTCTACCGTTACAGCCGGGGCCTTGCCAGCTTTTTTTTTCAGGTTCCAGGGTGTAACGCTCTTTTCCTGTTGAGCGCTTTTTATGTTTGAAAGAAGCACTGGTGAGACGCTCTTGAAATCACAAACCCCGCATTCGTTGCAGCCGTAACGGCAGTCCTGTGTGATCCTTCCTTCATAAGCCCTCAGGCGTTCACTCTCCAGATATGTTTTTGTCAGCCCTGAATCAACATGATCCCAGGGAAGCGGTTCTGAAAAGTCCCGTTTGCGGGTTGTGTAAAACCCTACATCAACCGAGCACTCCAGGGCCGCCTCTATCCATGCCTTAAAGTTGAAGCTGTCGCTCCATCCGTCAAAACGGCATCCCCTGCGGTAGGCCGCTTCTATAACCCTTGACATGCGACGGTCCCCACGCGCCATCAGCCCCTCTATCAAACTCACCTCCGGGCTCTGCCATTTAAAACCGATCCTTCCCGACTCGATTCGGTTCCTTAAGGTAAAAATTTTTTCTGTCGCATCTTCCGGTGTTATCTGAGATTCCCATTGAAACGGGGTATGTGCCTTTGGAATAAATGTGGTTCCCCCGGCTCTCTTTATCTTTGAAAGCCTGCGGGAAAGAGATACTATCTGCTCTATATCATCATCTGTCTCGGTTGGCAGCCCGATCATGAAGTAAAGCTTAACCAGGTTCCAGCCAAGGGAAAATGCGCTTGAAACCGTGCTGACAATTTCATCTTCGGAAATATTCTTGTTTATCACATCCCTAAGCCTCTGGCTCCCGGCTTCCGGGGCAATGGTAAAACCTGTCTTGCGGATTTCCTTTATAAACCCCATCTCCCTGCTGCCAAGGGTGCCGGCCCTGAACGATGGCAGGGAAACAGCTATGTTCCTATCTTTATAGTCTCTTATAAAACTCTCCAAAAGAAGATTGATTCCGCTGTAATCGCCGGTGCTCAGGGAAAGAAAGGAAACATCCCCGTACCCCGTGGATGCAAGGGCTTGTTGTGAAAGCAGCAGCAGGTCATCCACGCATCTCTCACGCACCGGCCTGTAAATCATACCGGCCTGGCAGAACCGGCATCCCCTTGTGCATCCCCTTGCCACCTCGAGCCGCAGCCTGTCATGCACCGGCTTGCCGTATGGAACCACAGGACTGTCCGGAAAATCGGAGCCCTTCAGACAGGAAACCACAGCCTTTGAAACCTTCCTGTTTTTTTCATCACCCGCATCATAAGTTGCATTAAACCTTGATGGAATATAAACCCCTTTAATACAGGCCCACCTGTCCAAAAGTTCTTCCTTTTCCGGTTTGCCACCGTTTTTGCGCATATCGAGCCATGCCAGGCACATCTGCTGTATAACCTCTTCACCGTCCCCTATCACCATTGCGTCGAAAAAATCGGCAACAGGTTCCGGGTTAAACGTGCATGGTCCCCCTGCAACAACAACAGGGTGGGAATCATCCCTTGCTGCTGAACGAAACGGTATGCCGGAAAGGTCAAGAAGGGTAAGAATGTTTGTGTAGTTAAGTTCGTAAAGAAGTGAAAACCCTATAATATCAAACTGTTCAAGCGGCCTGCGTGTCTCAAGGGAAAAGGCCGGCAGACCTGACTCTCTTAAGTGTTTTTCCATGTCCGGCCCAGGAGAAAAAACTCTTTCTGCTGCTATCTGTTTGTTTCTGTTTAATATATGATATAAAATCTGTATCCCGAAATGTGACATGCCGATCTCGTACAGATCCGGAAAACAGAGAGCCACAAAAAGCTCAACCTGCGACGGGTCTTTTTTTATGCTGTTTATCTCGTTACCCAAATATGAGCTGGGCTTTCTTACAAACGGCAGTATATCTTGAATATTGTCAAATTTCATGGTAGGTTGCCACCCTGTTTCCTGCTTTGGTTTAAGGATTTTTCACATAACCGGCAAATCTAAATTCAAAACCTTGGTATATAAACATGAACAGGTCAAAAATACTACATCTTTTAAAATCAGAACATCCCGTAAAGGATGTTGTTGTCAGGGGATGGGTAAAAACAAGGCGTGACTCCAAATCGATCTTTTTCCTTGAGGTAAACGACGGTTCCTGCCTTGAAAACCTGCAGGTTGTGGCAACAGGTGAAACTGGAAACTTCGATATCATACAGAAAATTTTAACAGGAACATCTGTTAAGGTAACAGGTGATCTTGTGCCATCCCCGGCAAAAGGGCAAAGATGGGAGCTCCTGGCAAAAAAGGTTGAAATTCTTGGCCTGACAGATTCATCATATCCCCTTCAAAAAAAGAGACACTCTGACGAGTTTCTGCGAACGATAGCCCATCTAAGGCCAAGGACAAACAAATACGGGGCCATGTTCCGGATCAGGTCAGAGGCATCCTTTGCTGTTCATCTTTTCTTTAAAGAGCGTGGTTTTTACCACATCCACACCCCCATACTTACCACACTTGACTGCGAAGGCGCCGGAGAACTGTTTGCTGTTTTGGAAGCATCCCGCGACAACAAACAACGGGCACCTCTTTTTGACAAGACCCTTTATTTAACCGTGTCCGGCCAACTGGCAGCGGAAATGTTCGCCTGTTCGCTTGGAAACGTTTATACCTTCGGCCCTGCCTTCCGTGCCGAGAACTCAAACACCCCGAGGCATGCGTCCGAGTTCTGGATGGTTGAGCCTGAAGTTGCATTCTGCGATCTTCACCAGAACATGGATCTTGCAGAAGAGTTCGTTAAAAGCCTGGTTCTCTTTCTTCTTGAAAACTGCAAGCCCGATCTTTCCCTTTTTTCACGTTTCATAGATCCGGAACTCATGCCAAGGCTGGAAAGCATCTGCCATCTTGAGTTTGAGCGCATCCCATACAAAAAGGCTGTCGATATTCTGAAAAAGGCGGATATCTCATTTTCATATCCGGTAAAATACGGCCTCGATCTTCAGACAGAGCATGAGCGGTATCTTACAGAAAATTTTTTTAAAAAACCGGTTTTTGTTTATGATTATCCAAGAGAGATAAAGCCTTTTTACATGAGGGTAAACGACGACGGCCAAACTGTGGCGGCAATGGATCTCCTGGTCCCAAAAACTGGAGAGCTTATAGGCGGAAGCCAGCGGGAGGAGCGGCTTGAGGTGCTGGAAGGGCAGATGGAATCAGCCGGTATTTCAAAAGAGCTGTACGGCTGGTACCTGGATTCCAGAAGATATGGCACTGTTTTACACAGCGGTTTTGGAATGGGGTTTGAGCGGTTTCTCATGCTCGCAACCGGTGTTAAAAATATAAGGGATGTTATTCCGTTTCCAAGAACACCGGGAACCGTTCTTTTTTAGACTGTATTTTTTTATGTTACGGCTTGTTGCAGAAAAACTTAAATATCAAGTGTTTCAACCTCAAGGGCATTTTCCTTTATAAATTTCTTTCTTGGCTCAACAACATCGCCCATGAGCAGGGTAAAGATCTCGTCAGCCTCAACAGCGTCTTCTACTGTCACTTTTAAAAGTTTTCTTGTTTTTGGATCCATCGTGGTTTTCCACAACTGGTCTGGATTCATCTCGCCAAGACCTTTATATCTTTGAAAAACAACTCCTTTTTTCCCCTGCTCCTCCATATATTTATAAAGTTCCTTAATGTTGTCAAAAACTTCTTCCTGCTGACCTGTTTCGCTGTTAAACACGGTAAAAGGGGGTAAATTATATGGCTGTATTTTTTCATGCAATATGAGCGCATTTTGATAACTTTTTGAATAAATTATATTTCTTCCTATTTTAACCGGCTTTATATCCTTTCTGGCAGTTCCTGTAAGATCCTTATCCTCATCTTCATGTATCGGAAGTTTGACCAGAAACTTATACATCTCCTTTTCCTTGTTATACAGGACATCTTCTACCAAAAACCCGTTTTCTGAAAGGGTCTCCTGTAAAAATGAGACCCTGTCTTTATCCTGTAAAAACTCCTTGTCTTTTAATCCGTTTGTAATAAGCAGCTCTATAAGCCTCGAACTGTAACCCCGTTTTTTAAGGCCTGCCATTTCACTTAGAAAATCGGAAAGGTTGCAAAGAAACAGATACAGGTCAGGATTTTCCACCTTATCCTTTCCTGTTTTTATATATCTTTTTTCACAGGCATTTTTTAAGAAAAACTCTTTTAACTGTGTTTCACTTTCAATATAAGCCTCTTTTCTTCCTTTAACCACCTTAAACAAAGGTGGCTGGGCAATGTATAGATATCCGTTTGTAATAAGCTCCGGCATCTGCCTGAAAAAAAAGGTCAGCAAAAGGGTTCTTATATGAGCGCCATCCACGTCGGCGTCTGTCATTATTATGATCTTGTGATACTTTATTTTATTAATGTTGTAATCTTCGCTTCCTATTCCTGTTCCTATCACGGTTATGATGTTTTTAATCTCCTCGCTTTTCAACATCTTGTCAAAGCGGGCTTTTTCTATGTTTAATATTTTCCCCTTTAAAGGAAGAATGGCCTGAAATTTCCTGTCTCTTGCCTGCTTTGCAGAACCTCCTGCCGAATCACCCTCTACAAGAAAAAGTTCTCTCTCGGCAGGGTCTGAAGACTGACATTCCGCAAGTTTACCAGGAAGACTCGAATCCATTAAGGCACCCTGGCTTCTTGCTATATCCCTTGCTTTCTTGGCCGCGTTTCTGGCGCGTGCAGCCTCGGTTGCTTTCTTTATTATTATCCTTCCTACCGAAGGATTTTCCTCCAGAAAAAGATTTAGTTTTTCGTAAATAAGCGAATCGACATACCCTTTAACCTCGCTGTTGCCAAGCTTCGTCTTTGTCTGTCCTTCAAACTGAGGGTTTTTTATTCTAACGCTTATAACCGCGGTTAACCCTTCCCTTACATCATCACCTGTTATTTTATCCCCGTTCTTTTTAAAAAGACCCTGTGACGATCCATACTGATTGATGGCCCTGGTTAAAGCCCCTTTAAATCCTATAAGATGAAACCCGCCTTCAATTGTGTTTATGTTGTTTGCAAATGAATACATCTTTTCTGTATAACTATCGTTGTATTGAATGGCGGCTTCTATCTGGACCCCGTTTCTTTCACCTGAAACATAAATGGGTTTATGTAATACGTTATGAGTCCTGTTCAAGTATGATACAAAAGAGGCAAGACCTCCTTCATAATAAAACTCCTTTGATTCATCGGTGCGTTCATCATCTATTTTTATCCGTATCCCGTTATTTAGAAAAGCAAGCTCTCTTAATCTCCTGCTTAATATTTCAAAACTGAAATTGTCTGTATTCATTATTTCAGTGTCGGGTTTAAATAAAATTTTTGTTCCTCTTTGTTTTGTTTCTCCTGCAATTTCGAGCTCGCTTGTTTTTCTGCCCTTTGAAAAACTTTGTCTGTAAATTTTTCCATCCCTGTAAACTTCAACCTCAAGAAAAGAGGAAAGGGCGTTTACAACAGAGATTCCAACTCCATGAAGCCCGCCCGACACCTTGTAGTTGCTGTTATCAAACTTTCCTCCTGCATGGAGTTTTGTCAATACAACTTCAACTGCAGGTTTGTTTTCCTTTTCATGAATACCGACAGGTATCCCCCTGCCGTTATCAAGAACGCTTATACTGTTGTCTTTATGGATGGTAACATGGATAAAATCGCAATATCCGGCCATCGCTTCATCGATGCTGTTGTCAACAACCTCGTACACGAGATGATGAAGCCCTTCTTTATCAACGTTTCCTATATACATGGAAGGTCTTTTCCTTACAGGTTCAAGTCCTTCCAGTATGCTTATACTCTTCTCGTCGTAATTTTTGTCTGTTTGCTTTTCCATTATATCTTCATCGGCATAATGATGTTTATGTTATCCTGATTTTTGATTCCGCATACTATACACGGTATGTGCTCATCCTTTATCTTTATAAGAACATCTTCTCCTTCTATAATATTTATCGCATCAATAAAATAATAGGGGTTGAACATCATCTCCTTTTTTTTGTCTTTAAAATCTATCTCCATATATTCGAATGCTTCACCTTTTTCAGGATTTGCAGCATTTATTACAAGCCTGTTTTTATCAAATTTAAAAAACACTCCCTTGTAATTATCGGATGTCAATATGGCCATTCTTTCAAGCATATCTTTGAATCTGTTTTTTTTCAGTTTAACTTCTATTCTTTTTTCGTCTTTAAAAAGGGAGGTTAGATCAGGAAATTGACCACTTAAAATGTTTACATAAATGGTTTCACTTTTGTTTTTAACAATAAAGTAGTTATCTTTTATGCCAATTTTTGTTTTTCCCTTTTCTTTTAAAAACTTGAAAAGCTCACTCAAGGCTTTTTTTGGAATGATAATTTTTTTTCCTTTTTCTTGTTCATCATCTATCTTGCATTGAAACTGGGTTTTTGTAAGTCTTTTTCCATCAGTTGAAATCATTCTTATTTTATTTTGTCCCTTGTCATCTATAATCTCTAAATACGCTCCTACTATATGGGCTCTTTTTTCTGTTGCACCTGGTGTCACCATTGTCGCCCACATAATCATATTTTTTAAAAGAAGAGAATCTACTTCTACATAAGAGACTTCTTCTATTTTTGGAAGCTGGGGAAAATCATCTGGCTCGGCGCCAAGAATATTGTATTTTAATTTTTCTCCATCCTCTGTATCGCTTATCATAACAAGACGGTTTTCACCTTCTTTTATATATATTTTCTCTCCGCTTATCTTTTTTACAATATCGTAAAAATATTTTGCGTTTATAGTTACAACACCTTCCTTTTCAACATCTGCCGGATATATTCCCTCAAATCCTGTTTCAATATCTGTCGCACATATCGATATTTTGTTTTCCTGAGCTGTTATTAAAATATTTTCGGTAATAGCAAGGCTTGATCTTTTCCCCGTAATTCCCTGGATGTTTGCCAGCGTTTCAATAATGTTTTTCTTTTCAACAGAAATCTTCATGGCTTAAACCTTTCAATTTTTAAAAGGTTTTACAAAAAAAAACGGATGCTTTAATCTGGTTAAAAATAATAAAGACTTTCGATATTTTTATGATCATATATTCTATTTTTTAAAAATTCAACATAAAGCATCTGTATGAATCTGTCTTGTTAAATCAGACTGTTTGGTCCAGTATAATAATTATTAAAATATAAAAAAATAATAATAAAATAGTGTGTTGATATGTTTAAAACTACAATAACATATTAAATATATTAAAAAAATAAAACTAACACATGGTTTAAAATATATTTATCAATTTACAAAAAAAGAAACATTGCTTTAACTCATAATATGAGCCTGTTTATAACTTGCTTTTTATCAACATTCCACAACGTCTATTGGAAAATTACAATATTTGCAGCAGCCGTCTTTGATCATGTATTCATCTATCTGGAAATATGCGGCTCTTTTTATAACCGGTTTTCCGCATCGTGGGCAGTAGGTGTGGATTCCGGCATGACCCGGGACGTTTCCTATATAAACATAGCGAAGGCCGGCATTTATACCTATTTCACGTGCCTGTGAAAGCTTGCCAACAGGTGTTGGTGAAATATCTTTCATATGGTATGCGGGATAAAACCTGCTTATATGCCAAGGTGTTCTTGGACCAAGAGTTTCAACTATAAACTCGGCCATCATTTTAAGCTCTTTTTCATCATCGTTTTTACCTGGAATAAGCAGGGTTGTTACTTCCAAAAAAACACCCTTTGATTTTAAGTATGAAAGGTTTTTCTTTACAGGTTCAAGTTTGGCTCCGCAAAAATTTTTATAAAAATCTTCCGTAAAGGCTTTTAAATCTATATTAGCTGCATCAAGGTATGGAGCTATTGCATCAATTGCTTTTGTACTCATATAACCATTTGAAACGAAAATATTTTTCAATCCTTGCTCATGGGCCAGTTTAGCTGTGTCGTAAGCAAACTCAAAAAAAACAGTGGGCTCGGTATATGTAAAAGATATACTTTTACAGCCGGTCCTTTTGGCGTCCAAGACGACATCTTCAGGAGAAAATAAAGATCCTTCTATTTTTGCCGATTCTCTTGGCATCTGGGAAATATCCATATTCTGGCAGAAAGAACATTTAAAGTTACAGCCAGCAGTTGCAACCGAGTAGGAAAGTGTGCCGGGCATGAAATGGTAAAGTGGTTTTTTTTCTATGGGATCAGGGTTTATTGCCACAAGTTTTCCATAAACAAGCGTTTCAAGAACACCTTTTATATTTTGTCTGACCTTGCAGACTCCATATCCGTCAGGTTTTATAACACACCGGTGGTTGCACAGCTTACATAAAACACTGCCGTTATCCAGTTTTTCATAAAACATGGCTTCCATAATAAAATCACCCCTGTTTTTAACTTTTTATTGTCCCTGCCGGAACACTTCCGGCAGCAACCCCTGCTTTTTCAGGCGAGATATTTTTAATTTCAAGAGGCCTGGTCCTAAAACGTGGAACAAGGCTTGCCGTTACGCCGCCAAAAGAGCCAAAAGGAGATTTTTGCAGTAAAATAGAGTTTTCCGCTTTTTTTAAAAAATTTTCACCGGTAACCGGCAAGTGGCAAACGGTCTTCCATTCCAAAGGAACGTTGCCCACAATTTTTCGCAGCATTGATGAAACTTCCCAAACGCTGAAAAAATGAGCCCTCCTGTATACAGATTCGAAAAAAACACTTTTAAAAATATATCTAACCGCCTGTATGGAATATCTGTTTATAAATCCCACAAAGATCCTGTCTTTTGTCACCCTGCAGGCTTCCTCAAGCGCAAGCAAAGGATTTTCAACAAATTCAAGAGATGTAAAAAAAACGCAGTAGTTAAAAGAATTGTCATCAAAAGGAAGATCTTCTGCAACACCACGGTGCAGGGTAACCCTGTTTTTAAATTTTTTTTTAGCCAGTTCAAGCATATGAAAAGAAGGGTCTATTCCAGTTACATCAAGGCCTTTTTCAAGCAGCGCAAAGGTGCTTAATCCTGATCCACACCCGATATCAAGCACAGACTCTCCCTTCGAGGGTTTCAGCATTTCCAGCATCAACCCTGTTTCAATTTTTATTAAACCGGAGTTTATGCTGTTGCCCGCCCACTTTTCATAACGGGCTGCATCGCTGTGGTCAAAAACGTATCCCATGACGGCACAATAAAAGAAAAATTTTTATTTTTCAATAAATTACATTATAGACGACAAGACAAAAATTAAAAGAAAATACCTATAAATTGCAAAAGACCGGTTTATCTGCAAAGAAGCTGGTAAATTCGTTCGCTTAAAAACATGATAGATTCAATATCAAGATGTTGAGTCACTGTTGCATCGAAGAGAAGCTTCACCTGGGCTTCAAAACCGTCCTTTTGGTCAACGTCCCAGAACAGTAACATAACCGGCACCTTTGGAAGTGGAGAAAAAAGAATTGCAACATCAGCTGAGTCCATCTCTTTTGTTTTATCAACCCCGCCGATCCTTTTTGCCGCCAAAAGCAGCCTGTCGGGCGATCCTGAAAAAAAATCTGCAATCGGCTTTTCAATGTGGGCCTCCATGCTTTTTATCTTTGAAACCGTGTTTGGAAATTCGGAAAATCCCTTCCAATCGTTTGATGGCTCGGCAGAACCGTTCTGGGCTATGTGATTATATATAAAAACCTGCTCCCACATGTTGAGCTCCAAGCCATCCTCGTCAACTATTGTGTCAAAAGAGACAAAGATTGTTTTATTAAAGTATGGAAGAGCCGACACCTTAGTTCCATTTCGGGTAACAATCCTGCCTCCTATACGCTTTGGGAGATCTTCCAGTACCATGGAGGCAGATCTTTTCTTTGCCCACAACAGAGCGTCTTTTGCCGGGTTTTTTTTAAGCCACTTGCCGGAATCATACTGTTCTTGTAACTTTTTTTCGCATGAAGCAACAACATCTGCATCAAGGTGAGGACAGTTTCTTATTGGCAGCCTTTCCGACACAACCATTCCTGCAAAAGCCATGCAAGTTTTAAAGCCGCAATCCCCGCAGTTGGTTTTTGGCAATACATCCCTGTAAAGATCAATAACCGAAAGAGCCATTTATTATACGTCGAAAAAAATAAAGAGCCAGAGGTTGGCGGGTCAAGTTGGCACTCCGAAGGTTTATTATCCAAACAAAGAAATGAGGAACCAACAATGGCCCACTGCCAAGAGAATAACGCAATCGGACATATGATGGAAGCGATAAATTAAACCTGTGTTTGTCTGCTGTTGGCCTGCGGCTCAGTTTTTGGGATAAACCCTTGCCTGATCGGAGAAGTACTCCCTTGTCAGCCTGACTACTATGGGAGAGAGAATTATCAGACCAACCAGGTTCGGCCACGCCATTGCGGCATTGAAGATATCGGATATAAGCCACACCGACTCTATTTTTACTGCTGCGCCCACAGGAAGAAGAAAGCAGTATATTATCCTGTAGGGTGTGACGAGTTTTCTGCCAAAAAGGTAGTCCACGCACCTGTCACCGTAGTATGACCAGCTTATTGCGGTTGAAAATGCAAATATGACAAGCCCGAACACCACTATGTAGTGGCCCGGTCCTGGAAGCCCAATGTCAAAGGCTCTTGCTGTAAGCCTTGCCCCGTCTAACGATTCGTCCATGTAGGCGCCGGTCACTATTATTACAAGGGCCGTCATGGTACATACAACTATCGTATCTATAAACGGGCCGAGCATTGCGACAAGACCTTCTCTCACCGGCTCTTTCGTCCTTGCAGCTCCGTGGGCTATCGGAGCGCTGCCAAGGCCAGACTCGTTTGAAAATATTCCCCTTGCAACACCGAAACGGATCGCCGCGGCAACAGAGGCTCCGGCAAGACCGCCTGCCGCTGCCGTTGAAGAGAAAGCGCATTTAAATATCGAAGCAAGCGCACCCGGGATTGCGCCGGCATGTATTATCAATATGAGAAGCGATCCGGCCACGTAGAACAGGCACATAAAAGGAACCATGCGGCTTGCCACCCTGCCGATCCTTTTTATCCCCCCGACTATCACGGCAAAGACCAGGATGCCTATAACAACGCCGGTCAGCATTTTCGGGATTCCGAAAGCAGCGCTTATCGGTTCCGCAACAGAGTTTGCCTGCACCATGTTGCCTATGCCGAAAGAGGCTGTTGCGGCAAACAGCGCAAAAAGAACCCCGAGCCATTTTTGACCCACCCCCTTTTCAAGATAGTGCATGGGTCCTGCGCTTACCGTGCCGTCGTCGTGAATGGTCCTGAAATGAAGCGACAGCAGGCATTCGCAATACTTCAGGCCCATGCCAAAACCGGCTGTCACCCACATCCAGAACACGGCCCCGGGCCCGCCCGCTGCTATCGCAGTTGCCACGCCTACTATGTTTCCCGTGCCGATTGTTGCAGAAAGCGCGGTGGAGAGTGCCTGGAAATGTGTCACCTCTCCCTCATCTTCGGGGTTGTCGTACCTGCCTGAGATAAGACCCCAGGCGTAAAGGAATTTTCGTATCTGTATGCCCCTTGTCATAATGGCCGCAAGAACCCCTGTGCCAAGGAGAAGGCAGATGGTCACCGGGCCCCATGCAAAATCGCTAAGCTGGCGGAGATGTTCCAGCAAAATCTTTGTTCCTCCGTTGTTTTTTGTTTTTCATTGAATCGGCATGACACAACCTTCTACCAAATCTTTTCATGCAAGCGCAAGCACTGTAGAGCCACCAAAACAAAAACGGTATCGCAGGTACATGGGGGCCAGTTTCTGAAATTTTTGCATTAACACGTCAAGGTATCCGTAATTTTGGCGATATCGCCGGGGGAGCTCAAACACCGTAAATCCCTCCGGGATGCTGGTTGCATCCGGACAGAAAGCCGCTATACAGATTTGGCGTATTTTTTTACCGGGAATAAAGCACCACCCCGCCTTGTAACAAACCGGTTTCTGTATGACGGTTATCCCAGCTTATCCATTATCCATCGTTGGATTTCGTGGTCGGTTCTTCCGCTTAACCGTTTGTAGAGTTCTTTTAGCGGGATTTCGGCCCTGGCCGCACTTTTGTGCCCTCCCGCGCTGCCCATGGCGCCGAAAAATTTTTTTGCCGTTTTGCCGGCGTCTCTTCTTGCACCGTCGTTTCGCAGGATAACCACAAGCAGGCCTTCATGCTCTCCCGAGACCACGCTCCACTGGACAGTGCTGACGCGCATGAAAAAATCTGCCAGGATCACACAGATATCAGTGTTTTCAACCCGGCCCAGGTGAACAAATATCCGTTTTTTTCTGAAAACAATACGGTCAAACGCCCTTGAAAAATATTTTAAAAATTCCGGTTTTATATCCGCATGTTCTATCTTGCGGGCGAGGTATATGTTGGCAAACTGAAAAACATACCTGAATGCCCGGACATCCTCGATCAGGACGTTTCTTTCGAAGTTGGCCGTGTCGGTCTTGATTCCCAGGTAAAGGGCTGTTGCAAGTTTGATAGACGGCTTTATGCGGGCGGCTTTCAGGTACTCGGTCATTATTGTGGATGCAGCGCCGTAATCCGGCCGGATATCAAAATAGCCGGAATCGTCATGCGGTTCCACCGGGTGGTGATCGATCACGACGTCTGCCGGAAAACTGGCGAACCGCTCGTTGTGCCCTGGTTGAGAATCAACTATTACGAACCGGTCATAGTCTCCTGCCTGCACCTTGTCTGTGTGAACCATCCTGACACCGAGCAGCCTGACCATGGCCCGATTGTCCGGTCTTTCGATAACGTTTATGTTGGACAGTGTTACGGAGGCCACCTTTTTCCACAAGAGCCTTTTTACAGCCATTGCGCTGGCAATAGCGTCAGGATCGGCGTTCACAAGAACCAGCACGTTGTCGCGGCTTTTAAACCGGTTGTAAAAAAGGTTAAGTCTTTCAATGTTTGATATGGTCATCTGCCGGGTGCCTTTTTGTGTTGAGACATAAACAATCTGCCGGATATATTGAGTATAAAATCGAACCAGCAGGGTGTCCATTAAAAAAACCGCTGCAGGTTTTATTGAAACAAACGTCTTCAGGCGGCATGTGTTTGTCGGATTGACCGGTTTGGTTGTTCAAGCCGTAGGGGCGACCGGCCGGCCGCCCCTACGGCTTTGTGCTATACATCAAAAATCACCCTGGCTGTCCACAAACCGTCTGTTTTTTCAACCTCAAGGCCGTGGTAGGTCACAGCCTTTATTTCGTGCTTAAGGCATGACCTGTCGGTTAAGGGAGGAGTGCAAACAGCCCTTGCAAGCAGGCTGTTTTCTTTTATTTTTATGTTTTCGGTTCCGGAGACCAGGCATTTGTCAACCGTCCAGATGGAAAGAAGTTCCCTTAGCCAGTTGAACATAAGGTCGGCAAGATCGATGCCATCCACGTGAATCGTTCTTTGATTCCGGGGTGGTATGTGCCGGAGCTCGGCGATGGTGTCGAACATGGCAAAGGCGCTGTTTGCAAAAAGCTTCTCGAGGGTTTCGCCGTAAACCTCCACGCGCAGATCTGCCGTATGGTCCAGGTGTCGGTATGGCACGTTCATTTTCGGGTGTGTTTTTTTGTTGTTAAAAACGCTTGCGCATGTTGTCAGCAGACGTCTATAACCCGGCCGGTATCGGCGGTGGAGTATCCACCCAGCGCTTCCACCCTGGTTGCGAATTCCGGGCTTTTTATCACATCCATAAGCACCCGGATGCCGGGTAAATCAAAAAACCTTGCGGGTATTACAAGGTCATACTCCTCTGAAACAACGGGAACAAAATCAAGGCCGAGCGCCCTTGCCGCTGCCAGTATCCCAAGGCCGGTATCCGCGGCCCCGCTGGCGACCGCAACGGCAACCGACATGTGCGTGTACTCGTCGTTTGAATAGCCGTTTATCTTAACAGGGTCTATTCCAAGCTCCTCGAGGCGGTGGTCGAGCAGTATGCGGGTGCCAGAGCCGGGCTGGCGGTTGACAAACCTTATGCCCTTTTTGGCGATATCTGCAATACCGCTTATGCCAAGCGGGTTCCCGGGCCTGACCATCAAACCCTGCTCACGTGACACCAGTTTTACAAGTTTGACCGGTATACCCGGAATATGCTTCCTGATAAAGGGAACGTTGTACAGGCCGGTTCGCGGGTCAAGAAGGTGACATCCGGCAGCATGGCACCGTCCCTTTGCCAGTGCTACCAGGCCGGCCATGCTGCCCACGTGGGAAGATGCGAGCCTGATCCCTCCATCCCGGGCGGCGATCATGTCGGCGATCACGTCAAGGGTGTTGTCATGGCTTCCCACCATGACAATCGTTTTTTCAATGTCGGTTTCAGGCCGCAGCAGTTCAGCTGTAACAACCTGAGCCTCGGCAAGGCCCTCGGTGTCCGAAGGTATTCTCACAAAGCCATCTGCGTCAGCAAGCGAGGTGACCGAACCGGCTCCCCTTGGAAGCTGGGTGGCCACTATTTTGTTGTCAACCTTTCCGAGTTTTACCCTGAGAAACTCCTCCACGCCGAGGCGGGATGCCGCTTTTTTGGCAAGAACGGCCCCGACGGTTTTCCTTGGCCGGGCAGGCATGCCCTGCATCCGGCACAGCAGCGGTTTTACAATCTCTTCAAAGCATATCACCGATGAGACCGGATATCCCGGCATGCCGAACACCGGAACACCATTAACATCTCCGATGATAAGAGGCTTTCCGGGCATTATTGTAACTCCATGCACAAGCAGGTCTCCAAGGGATGTTATTACCTTCCTTGAATAGTCCATGGCGCCGGCCGAAGATCCCCCTACCAGCAGCACTGCCTGATACTCTCCGGATTGGACAGCCTTTTTGACAGCGTTGGTTATGGCTTCGGGGTCATCGCCAACCACTGCATGACGCTCGCTTTTGGCTCCGCATGATGCAGCAAGAGCTCCAAGCATGTAGGAGTTTGACTCGATAACCTTTCCCGGCGGCAAAGATGCGGGATCATACCCTACCTCCCAGTCAACGATCTCGTCGCCCGTAGGGATGATGAGCACTCCCGGCTGTTTTTTTACCCGTACCGACAGCACACCGGCTGAAAGAAGGGCGCCGACGCAGTACGGGGTTATAACGTGGCGGCCGGGAAAAAGCAGTTCCGTGGCTACAATATCCTCGCCTGCCTTGCGAACATGCTGCCAGGGATATGCCGGCGCTATAATCTCGACCGTTTTATCATCGATTATGTTGAGATCCTCTATCATTATGACCGCGTTGGTGTTGTGTGGCAGCAGGTTGCCCGTGTTCACGAAAAATGCGTTTTTGCCCACCTCAAGGGAAAGAGGGGTGTTTTCCGATGCACCAAACGTCTCTTCCGCCTTTACCGCGATCCCGTCCATAGCGGACAGGTGATGCGCCGGGGATGACACAACAGCCGAAACCCCTTCGGCCAGCACCCTGCCTACAGCCTGTGGTGTTGGAACCGTTTCTGTGGAGGTTTCGACCGAGCCGAACCGCGAAAACAGTATGGACAATGTTTCAGGCAGGCTTTTCTTTTTAAGATATATGTGCCTGGCGCTTTCACCCATTGCAGACTCCACGATGCATATGTCTGTGGCAGACAGCGAGGTTGGTGCGGATCAAAACAGGCTGACCTCGACCTGTTCGCCCGCCACAAGTCCCTCAATATTGGCAGCCACCTCTATAATACCGTCAGATCCGGTCATTGTGTTGAGAAGTCCTGATTTACCAAAAACCGGCCCTGCCCACAAGGAACCGTCTTTTTCGAAAAGCCTGACCCTCACGTAATCCACACGTCCATTCACAGAGGGCACGTTTCTGGGAAAGGCCCGCTATGATTTCCAGAAACGGCCTTATTATGACACTGAAAACTATCATGGCAGACGCCACCTGGCCGGGCACGCCCCATACCGGTACGCTGCCGGCCTGGGCAAGTATGGTCGGCTTTCCCGGCCTCATCCCAATTCCGTGTACCAGCACACGCGCGTCATCCAGGGACTCGATCGCCCCTATTGTAAAATCTCTTGCCCCGACAGAGCTGCCGCCTGACAGCAGCACCATGTCGCAAGACTTTACAGCGTTGCGCAGGGCCTCGCAGATTGCCGGCATGCTGTCCGGCACAAGGCCAAGCGTTTTTGGGATGCCGCCGTATTCTGCAACCAGCCCTCGGCTTTTTGTAAACCGGCACTTCAAGAATACCAAGGGCCGCGAGCAGCCCAAGTTCCTGGCTTCTGAGCCTTGTTCCACAGGTTAATACCAGCTCTCCTTTCTTGAAGTCCTCGTCATGACCTACCATGTTGGAACCCGGCGCAACCGGCCTGTGCACTTCAAGTGTAGTGTCATCAACCATTTCCGCGTGTTCTTTCATTACAACGCTGTCGGCGCCCAAAGGGAGCATGCCGCCGGTTGCTATGCCTGCTGCTTCGCCAGGCTTTATCCGGAACTGCGGGGGTTCTCCCATACTCACATGTCCCTTTAGTGTAAGATAAGCGGGGTTTGCAGCTGATGCTCCGAACGTGGAGGCGGCAGAAACGGCAAACCCGTCCATAACGGCCCTGTCAAAACCGGGAAGGTTTTCATCGGCTACAATATCCTTGCATATTATCCTGCCGAGGGCGGACTGCAGATCCACGGCTTCTGTGGACACAGTAGCAAAACGTTCTATATGGGAAAACACCGCATTCGGTGTAACCACCTTGAAAAACTCATCTTTCATAAAGCATCCGATTGTCAGCCCAGGTCCGGAACAAAGCCTGCTTCTCTGACCTCTGCCATTGTTGTTTTAAGGTAAAGCATCATATATATGGAAACCGTTTTCAACTTTTTTCTTGCAAGGCCGGGGCTTGAATCTTTTGGTAAAACACAGAAGCGGGTCAGGGTTTTGAGGGTTAAACCTCTTTGTCCCGCACGCTCATCCCCAGTGTTGCGATCATGGAAAGGTCCTGTTCAAGCCCCATGCCCGGGGTGGTGAGATAGTCGCCTGTCATGATTCCGCTTGCGCCGGCATAAAACACCAGGGGGTGGAGCACTCCAAGGTTCTGGTGCCTGCCGCCGCATATTATTATCTCCTTGTCGGGCAGTGCATGACGAAGGAATGCAATTATCTTCAGGCATCTTAAGGGGGTAAGGTTGTCAGTCCCGAATACCGGTGTTCCTTCGATTCCAACAAGGAAATTTACCGGGACCGCATCCACATCAAGCTCTTTTAGTTCAAGCGCAAGCTCCAGTATCTGATCGTTTGTTTCTCCAAGCCCGAATATGCCTCCGCAGCACACGGACATGCCGGCAGCCCTGGCAGCCCTTACGGTGTTGACCCTTTCCTCATAGGTGTGTGTGGTGCAGACCGAAGAAAAGAAACTTTTGGCTGTTTCAAGGTTGTGGTGATACCGGGAGACACCGGCTTTCCTCAATATGGCCAGGCAGTCCGGATCCATGATTCCCAGGGATGCGCATGTGCCGATTTTACCCGTGTCAAGCATGGCAAGCGCCCTTGCCACGGTCTTTACTTCACCGGCCGGCAGCGCCTTTCCGCTTGTTACTATGGAGTAACGGTTTACCGGTGTTTGTTCAAAACGCCTGCCCCTTTCGGCCATCTCTTGAGCGTCCATCAAGGGGTATCTGTCTATCTGTGATACGGAGCGCACCGACTGGGAACAGAATGAGCAGTCTTCCGAGCAGCCGCCCGATTTACCGTTGCATATAGCGCAAAGATGCACCGACCTGCCGAAATGATTTTCCCTTATCATGTCTGCTCCGGGGAAAAGCAGGAACGCATCGTTGTCCGGCACGTTAACAAGGGTTTTCAAAACATCTACAGGTGCGGTTTCGCCTCGCAGTATGCTGCGGGCCACGTCAGTCAGCCGGTCCCTTTGCTTAATCTTTTCTCTCATGGTGAAAAATTTTTAAAACATGACTTTAATTTTTCCAGTGTCACAGGTTTCATCGGTGATATTTCGGCCACAATCTTTACCCTGCCGTAAAACTCGATTGCCCTGCTGTTTTCAGGCCAAGGGGGGCCGTTCATCACCACGCCGAAAATTTCAATTCCTTTTCGTTTTAACTGTTCAAGCGTAAGCAGGGTATGGTTTATCGTGCCCAGCCTGCTTGACGCAACAACAATAACCGGGGCCCCGATTTTTTTGATAAGATCAACCATGAAAAACTTTTCGTCAAGAGGCACCATTACGCCTCCTGCGCCCTCTATTATGAGGTGATCCGCCCGAACATCCGGCACGTTTATGGAGTCTATGGATATTGGCTTCTCTTCCATCCTTGCTGCAAGGTGAGGTGATACAGGAGGAGCAAACAGGTAGGCTTCAGGCAGGAAACGGTTTTTGTCAAGGCCGGTTACGGCCCGTATCCATTGGCTGTCGGTCCCCTCCACAGAGCCGGTCTGGATCGGTTTCCAGTAAGCCCCTTCAAGCCCTGCAAGCAGAACCGCTGACACCAGTGTTTTCCCGACACCGGTGTCGGTTCCCGTGACAAACAGCCGTGGCGGAAACATTTTTTTTCTCACTTTTTTGCCCACCTGCATATTTCATCGCCAAGACGGTCAATATCCTGCCGCGAGTGAAGAGCGGACAGTGATATCCTGACCCGTGAACCGTCCGCCGGCACAGAAGGGGGCCGTATGGCCGGCGCCATGAACCCTTTCTGTTCCAGCCAGCATGAAAGGTCGAGAGCGGCCTTTTCCGGGCCTACAACCACGGGGACTATCTGAGATGCCGACAGGCCGGTATCAAACCCGGCAGATGAAAGTTTGTTTCTGAACCTGTTGGCGTTGTCAATAAGTTCGGCGCGTTTTGCGCCCATTTCAGGAATAAGATCGAGAGCGGCGTCTATGGCACCGGCCACAGACGGCGGAAGTCCCGTGGAGTATATTAACCCGGCACATCTGTTGACAAGGTAATCGCGTACAAGTGAAGAGCAGCTGACATATGCCCCGAAGCTTCCCGCTCCCTTGCCAAACGTTCCCATCACAATATCAATATCCCTTCCGCAGGTCAGCCCCATGCCGCTGTGTCCAAAAACCCCGGTTGCGTGGGCCTCGTCAACCATGAGAAGGGCGCCATATTTTTTTGCAAGGCTGCACATGGCGTCAAGATCGCATATGTCACCCTCCATGCTGAATACAGATTCGGTGACAATAACGATCCTGGAAAATCCCTTGTTCCTGTTTTGGGCAAGAAGCTTTTCAAGGTGGCCGGTATCGTTGTGCTCGAAAATCATCACGGTGCAGCGGGCCAGGGCGCACCCGCTTATTATGCTGTTGTGGTTCAGCCTGTCAGACAGGATAAGAGAGTTTCTGTCGCAGATTGCAGGCAGAAGTGTCGCGTTGGCCTGGTATCCTGTGGGAAGAAGGAGGGCTGCTTCCGTTTTTTTTAGCTGCGCCAGTTTACGCTCGACATCTTCGAAGCAGCCGTAGTTTCCGCAAACTAGGCGGGATGCTGTTGAGCCCGCGCCGTAACGCTCCATGAACTCGGCCGCACGCTTTACAAGCAGCGGGTGGTGCGCAAGCCCCAGGTAGTCGTTGGAGCAAACGTTCAAAAGCCTTTTACCGTCCACCTCGACATATGCACCATCAACAGGGGTTACCCGCCTCAGTTTGCGAAGCCGCCTGGATTCCCGCCGCCGGGACAGCTCCTCTTCCATGAACCGTAATCTGTTCATTTGCCACCTTTTTTGTGCGACATTTCAACCACTTCGCATATGGCTGCTGTAAGAGTGGAAAGCTCGCCCGGAGTTATAACATAGGGAGGAATGATATAAACAAGCTTGCCGAACGGTCTTATCCACACCCCCCTTTTGACAAACTCCGACTGGGCCCAGGCCACGTCCACCGGAGACTTCATCTCGACCACGCCGATGCTGCCCAGGCAGCGCACTTCCCTTACACCGGGCATTTTTGCACATGGAGCAAGCCCGTCCCGCATAAGGGTTTCCATGTTTGAAACCTTCCGTTTCCAGTCGGAGGACACAAGCAGGTCTATGCTTGCCAGTGCAACAGAACAGGCAAGGGGGTTTCCCATGAATGTCGGCCCATGCATGAACACCCCGGGTTCACCTGATGAGATTGTCGTTGCAACCTTTCGTGAAACCCTGTTGCCGGGGCGTTGGCAAAAAAATGTTTGGGAAGAATATCCGAAAACAGGTGGTGCATGCCGGTTACAGGATCACAGACCGACATGGCGCCGAAGGTATCGCCGTGGTAACCGTTCCGAATTGTCAGCAGCCGGTTTTTCTCCGGCCTGCCCAGCGAATACCAGTACTGGAAAGCCATTTTTATAGCCACCTCGACCGACACCGAACCCGAGTCGCATAAAAAGACCCTGTCAAGGCCGGGAGGAGAGAGGTTTATCAGCGTGCGGCAAAGATCGATCGCCGGACGATGAGTTATTCCGCCGAACATCACATGGGCCATGCGTGAGACCTGGTCCGTGACCGCCCGGTTCAAAACCGGATGGTTGTAGCCGTGGATCGCAGTCCACCACGA
>MZGQ01000059.1 GCA_002085115.1 Desulfococcus sp. 4484_241 | reverse complement strand
GTTGTCCCGTCATGGAGGGGAGGCAGTGACCCCCATACCGCGGGCGGGAAGCAGAGAGCCCCATACCGCCAGCGGGAAAAACCGAATACAGCCCGGGGGCGGGACAAAAACCTGATACAGCTCGTGGGAACGGCGGCAAAAGCTTGAGTGGTGTAAAATTTGGATAAAGACGATAAATCAAAGTGTATTTTCTGGGGCAAATTTCGTACAGAGGCGCAGTCTGTGAGCTGTCTCAGCCTTGCAGCGCACTGTATTGATGTGGCTATCGTCTTTCGAAGTTTACTTGGATTGCCTGGTATCCTGCGCGTTTTTAACCATGCAGCCGGGAGAACCCTGACCGAGGCGGACTTGGATCGCCTGGCCGTTTTGGCCTATTTGCATGATTTGGGAAAGTCCAACCTCGGCTTTCAGTTCAAGGTTTTCGATCCAGACGCGCCCAAAGCTGGACACATAAGAGAGCTAATTGCCATTTTTGCAGACGAGGACCTTTGTGCACGGTTAGGCGATGCCTTGGATATAGAGTCCCTGTTAGCGTGGAGCCCCCCTGGATATCCGGAGGGGATTGAGTCTCTCCTGATGGCAAGCTGGTCACACCATGGTCGTCCGTTGAATCGAGTTGAAGTTGAAAAGATGGAGGGGATTAGTTACTTGGCGCGCCACCAATGGTGGCATGCCAAGGACGGATGGGATCCATTTGACAGCGTCATGGAATTGAGGAATACGGTTGAAGCCATTTTCCCCAACGCCTTTGGATGCAGCGGCCAACCGCTTCCCATCAGTCCACGCTTTCAACACATGTTCGCAGGCCTGGTTATGTTGTCGGATTGGCTCGGTTCTCACCCCCATTATTTCCCGATTCAGCGCATTGACACGGCCGAGCGTCTGGCGAAAGACAAACAGATCATCCCGACAATGCTCAAAAATATTGGCTTAGAGGTGCGCGAGCAGCGCCAAACCATAGCTCGGACGCCTTTAACTTTTAAAGGCCGTTTTGGATTTGATCCCCGCCCTCTCCAGGCAGCCCTCCACACCCTTGATCCTCAAGATCCGACTACCCGCCTTATCATCGCCGAATCCGAGACCGGTTCCGGCAAGACCGAGGCCGCGCTTGACTGGTTCTGCACCCTTTTTTCAGCAGGGAAGGTAGACAGCCTGTACTTCGCCCTGCCAACCCGGGTAGCTGCCCGAGAACTTTACATCCGCTTGAATGAGGCAATACAGAGATGGTTCCCTGATCATGGTTGCCGACCGGTCACGGTCCTTGCAATCCCCGGGTATCCCCAAATCGATGGCTTGACGCCTGAACAGATTCTACCCGGCGGGCGTGACGCCAACCGATGGGAAGATGAGAATGGTGAAATGCTCAGTCAACATGAACGGATGTGGGCCATTGAACATCCCAAACGATTCCTTGCCGCCACGGTTGCAGTGGGCACTGTTGATCAGGCGCTTCTTTCTGCGGTCCAGACCGCACATGCCCACCTGCGTTCCATCTGTCTCGCGCGCAGTCTTCTCGTGGTGGACGAGGTGCATGCCTCGGACCTGTACATGAGTGCGATTCTGCGCCATCTGCTCGACCACCATCTGAAGCTTGGCGGGTATTCCCTTCTTCTTTCGGCAACCTTGGGTTCACATGCCAGAACAGCCTTTGTTGATACAACAGGCACAATGGCGGTGCAATCGGGTTTCCAAGATGCCGTGGAAACACCTTACCCCTCCCTAACCCTGGCCAATGGTCTGACCAGGGCATGTGCACCTGCAGCATCTGTCGGCAAAGAGGTGGTTTTTGAAATTCTGCCTGTTCATTTCGATGTGGTGCTGGAGACGCTCTTATTTGCGCTTAGGGCAGGGGCGAGAATTCTTGTAATTCTTAACACCGTGGCACGTGCTATCGGACTCCTTCGCAGGACCGAGGAAGGCCTTGTCCCCGACTGGTTTTTTCGCTGCGCAGGTCTGGTCTGTCCCCATCATGGTCGTTTTGCGCCGGAAGACCGCCTCCTTATCGACAAGGCAGTAAGCCGACGCATGGGAAAGGGAGCGTCCCCCGGACCTGTTTTGCTCATCGGTACTCAAACGCTGGAGCAGAGCCTTGATATTGACAGCGACCTGCTCATAACCGATCTGTGCCCTGCCGACGTGCTTTTACAACGGGTGGGACGCCTTCATCGGCATGATCGTGTTCGTCCTCCTGGATTTGAGGTTGCCCGTTGCATCGTTCTTGCACCCGCCGTTGCGACCCTGGCAAAAGGCATCAACGCCAAGGGACAAATCATGAGCAATTATAAGAAGCTCGGCTACGGAAGCGTTTATGGCGACCTGAGAAGTTTAGAGTTGACGCTAAAACAACTGACCCGCATGAAAGGGACGGCTGTTCAGATCCCCCGCGATAATCGGCTGCTGGTGGAAGAGATCACGCATCCGGATCGACTGGGGTCGTTGAATTCAAGCGAGTGGGCGAGATACAGCCAATCTGCAGAGGGAAGAGACCTTGCGCAGGCGCTTTCGGCCAAAGCTGTTTTGATGCCTTATGAACAGGCATTCGGTGATCTCGCCTTTTGCGACAGCGGGGCAAAAGTCGCGACAAGGCTGGGGACAAATCGGTTCAATATACCCCTGTCCGAGACGGTTCATACCCCGTTTGGTCAAACCATCACCACCATGTTGATCCCCGGGCACATGGCCCCGGAATTTCCTGAAGAGGTGCTGAAAGTTCATAAGGCCAAAGCCGACAATGAAATCCGACTTTCTTTGAAGGACACCCGTGGCGGCCGGACCACCCGATATCGGTACAGCCGTTTCGGGCTTGAAAAGGAGGAAGAGAAATGAATCTGCTCACAGACCCCCTGTTGCGGGTCCAAACTGCGGCGTCCGAGGTCAGGCAAATGAGCCTTCCCGAGCTCTTTTCAGCGTTAGGCAGGGATGAGGTGGAAAGCCTCCCCGGCCTTCAGCGGCACCAGGCGGACGCGCTGCACGTCTTTTTGTGTTACCTTGCGGGGGCCATTCTTGCCCGAAGTGGAGACACCGAACCCGTCCAGGAAACATCTTACTGGGAGAGGGGCCTGGTTGATCTTTCCGAGGGTCAGGAAAATTGGGCCTGGCGGCTTGTAGTGGAAGATGTGTCCAAACCTGCATTTTTCCAAGCCCCGCTGCCGGCCGCTGATCGTCTCTCGCTCAAGGCCGTCACGCCGGACCGACTGGACCTTCTGCCCACAGCCAAGAACCATGATGTTAAAAAGGCTCGGGGGTTTTATCCCCACCCCGACGAGTGGGTTTACACACTTGTATCGCTTCAGACCATGAGCGGATATTTCGGGAGTGGGCAGCACGGAATCTCCCGCATGAACAGCGGGTACGGCAATCGACCGATTGTCGAGATCGTCCATCATCGTCGGCCCGGAGGCCGCTGGCGGGATGCGGTGTTGCGTCTGTCTATTCATAGAAAAAACATCTTGGATGGACCGTGGGGCTATAATCCGAAGGGTCTTGTCCTTGCCTGGTTGAGGGCGTGGGACGGGAACACCGCGCTGAGCCTCAAAGAGCTTGATCCTTTTTATCTGGAGATATGCCGCCGCGTGCGGTTACGGATGAATGAGGATATGGCCATTAAGGCATATGGTGCGAAATCAGACCGCCCGCGCATTGCCGCAAAGCAACTGAATGGGAACGTGGGCGATGGTTGGCTCCCCATTGACCACAGGAAGGCCGAGATATCGGCCCTTACATTGGGGTCATCAGGAATCACAGCCGATATTCTGAGGCGACTTGTTTTTGGAGACGGTTTGTCCCTTACCCCTCTTCAGCGCCCCCTTGAGGGGGCCGAAGGCCGGGTGTGGCTTGCTGTCTCGGTCCTCGTCCGTGGAGGAGGCACAACAGAAGGTTTTCGTGAACAATGGATTCCCATTTCAGCAACCGTAAGACATCGTCTCTTCGGGCACAAAGAACGCCGCGAACCCTTGTCTAACATTAGTAAGGCCGCGGTAGAGCTTGCGGGAACTATGCGAAACCGCGTCCTCAAGCCTGCTGTCTTTTGTTATGTTCAAGGGGGAGCCGAAGAAATCAAACTGGATAAAAAGTCAAGCCAGGCATGGTGGGATCAGATTCAGCAGAAATATGAAAGGCTTTGGAATGATGATTTTTTCCCTTGGCTGTGGTCGTTGCCCGAGGGATTCGATTCGGATGAGGCACGCAAGGCCTGGGCCGCCCGTCTCAGGGGGCATGCCCTTGTGGTCTTAAATGAAGCCATACTGACCATGCCCAAGCATATTGGTCATCGTTACCGCGCTGAGACCCAGGCAAGGAGATTTTTCTGGGGCGCTCTATACAAACATTTTCCCATGCTCAAGGAGAATAGTCATGATGCAATCTTCGGCAAATGAGGCCTTGAAGGCAAATAATGTGGACCTGGGAAGCCGCATCGGTCGGATTTGCAGCCTTATCGGCAGTAATTCGTTTTCAACTGCCTGTCGCGCGGCCCTGCGGCGACTTAATCCCCATAAGGCTCCCTCGCTCGTTTTTTATCGCTTTGCAGTTTACCACCTGCCCGAGACGTGGGAGGCCCGAAAAGCAGACTGGATGACCTTGACCGCAGGCATTGCCACGATGTCCCCAAGCATCCACCGGCCGGGCCAGGGTCTGGGACAGGTTTTGGGCCTAACTGGTTACAGCGAAGCCCGCCTGGAAAGGCTTCTCTCTGCTGAGGGAGATACCCGTCGAATCCTTTTCCTGCGGGCAGTGCGCTTCCTTGCTGCCAAGTCCGCCCCTTTTGACTGGAAGGATGGCGCATTGTTTCTTCTGCTTCGGGATCGGGAAAAGCAGGAAAGACTTCATGCCAGGATCGCCCAAGATTATTATAGATACCTTCAGATGGATTGACATGAGTTGTAATAGCTCGATAAACAGGGGCAGGAGGGTTTTTCTGACGCGACTGCCGGAGGGCGGAAGAAAAACCCTCCTGCCCCTGTAGTACGTTGGCTGTTATCCCCCTGATTGCTGAGCTGATACCATGAGGTTAACTTCAATTATCAAAGGAGGGACGAAAATGTTTTTACAGGTACACACGTTAACATCGTATCATGCAACCCTTCTCAACCGGGACGAGGCTGGATTGGCCAAACGGATCCCTTTTGGGGGCGTTCAAAGGTTGCGCATTTCCAGCCAATGCCTGAAACGTCACTGGCGCGAGTGGCTTACCGAAAATACAACACTGCCAAAGGGATTGCGCACCCGCCATTTTTTCAGCCGCGAAATTGTGCCAAGGCTTATAGAACAGGGTATGGATCCCGATCTGGCAAACAAGCTTGTCTTCCACCTTGCCAAGGGGATGCTTAGCGCTGCCGGTGAGAAAGATGCCGTGGATAAAGATACGCTTGAGATGAAACAGCCGGTCTTGTTCGGAAAGCCTGAGGCCGACTTCATGGTGCAACTGGTTAAGCAAGGCGAGGGCATGGGAGACGAAAAGGCAGCGCTGAAATTTCTTGACGATAAACTCAAAGCCGGCAAGAAAAACTTCAAGGCCCTCCTTCGACAGGCGGGTTTCAGCGATCCCATGGCCGGATTTGAAGGCGCTCTCTTTGGCCGTTTTGTGACTTCAGACATCCTGGCCCGTGTGGATGCCCCCGTCCATGTAGCACATGCCTTCACCACTCACGCCTTGGATACAGAAGTGGATTTTTTCACGGTAGTGGACGACCTGGCAGAGGATGAAGAAACCGGTGCGGCCCACGCAAACGATATGGAACTCGGCGCAGGGATCTTTTATGGATATGTGGTTGTGGACATCCCGTTGCTCATCTCAAACCTGCTGGGTTGTGATCCCGGCAAATGGCGAGAACAGGATGCAAACGGCGTCCGGTCGGTCCTGAGCTCTCTGGTCCAGGCCATTGCCAGGGTGACTCCCGGCGCTAAACTCGGGGCTACGGCGCCGTATGCCAGGGCCGAGTTCGCCATGTTGGAAACAGGTGAGACCCAGCCCCGTTCCATGGCGAATGCCTTCCTTCAACCTGTTGTTTTCGATGGCAAAAGTCACCCGATGCACCAATCTGTCAATGCTATAGCCAACTATCTCGACGGCCTTGAATCGATGTATGGAATCACGGGAGAGCGCCGATATGTTTCCAGTATGCATGCATGGTTGCGAGAAAAGGAAAAAGGCGAAAAGCCGGAAGCCCTTGAAACGGTCATTGAGAAGAGCCTGCATAGCATCTTTGGAGAATAGTCATGAAAGCCCTTATCCTTCGGTTGGACGCCCCCATGATGAGTTTTGGGGGTGTGCTCATTGACCGGCATGGCTTTATTGATCGATTCCCGGGGCAGGCGATGCTTGCCGGCCTCATCGGAAATGCCCTCGGCTGGCGCCATAGCGATTTTGAACGTCTACAGGCGCTGCAAGAACGTGTTTGTTATGCGGCTCGGTGGGATGTGGCGCCGCAGACATGGATTGACTATCAAACCGTGGATTTGGGACAGCCAAAGATGTCCTTTCCTGGATGGACGACCCGGGGGGAGCCTGAGCACAGAGATGGCGGAAAGGCCAAAATGGGAACGCATCAGAAATTCCGCCATTACTGGGTCGACGGCCTCATGACCGTGGCCCTTGGCTTAAAGACCCGGGGAGAGCCTGACCTGGAGACGATTGAGCATGCGTTAAGGCGCCCGGCCAGACCATTATTCCTTGGGCGGAAAACATGCCTCCCGGCCAGGCCGCTGCTGGACCCGAAGGCGCATCTTCGAGAAGGGGTTGATATCTTGGACATCCTTCGCCGTACTCCCCGGCTGGACAGAAGGGGTCTCAAGAGGCCCTTTGGCGCCATGGAGGCTTGCTGGCCAGCAGGAATCGAATACGGGGGAAGCGCAGGGGAACGCACTGTGTATGATCTTCGCGAGTGGGCCAACCAACTCCCGGCGGGCGGCCGCTTTCGCTGTGAGGGTTTAATCAAGGAGGACTCATGAACGAATTGTTCATATTAGAAATCCCGCTGGATCCGGCGGCTTTAACCCGCTTTCTTTATGCACAGGGGTTAATTCATCCTTACGGGGATGCGGACATCGGATACGGGGCGCATGCCTGGCTCAAGGCCGCTTTTGGCAGGAATGCCCCCAAACCCTTTCGTGTATTTGTCAAAAATGGCCGTCCCCCGCGTGTTCTGGCATACTCAGCATACAGCGCAGAGGCCCTTGGGGAATGCCTGAGTAATTTTGCCGATCCGGGTGTGTATGCTGTCTGCCATCCGGAACTCATGGCAGGTCGTACCATGCCCGTCCTTCAGGCAGGTCGACGGCTTGATTTCGAAGTGCTTTGCTGCCCTATTGCCCGCAAGTCAAGGACAGGCCGGGAAAAAGATCTTTTTCTCGTTAAAGGAGACCACGATGGACCGGGCTCAGCGAGGCTTGATCGTGCCGAGATCTATGGAGGCTGGCTGAGGGACCGGCTTATCCCTGCCGCGCAGGTGCTTGACGTACGATTAGAAGGGTTTCGTCTGGTTCGACAAACTCGTCGCGCTGGGCCCGGTGGCCGACCCAATCGTAAAAAGGTATATCTCACCCGTCCTCATGTCTTGCTACGGGGAAAATGTGCTGTTCAGGACAGCGAGGGCTTCATGAACCTGCTTGCAAAGGGTGTTGGCCGGCATCGCGCTTTTGGATATGGAATGTTGCTGTTGAGGCCCCCGTCATGACCGGGTCCGCGTTGTTTAAAGGGCGGTTGGGGCTTGCTGAGTCCCGAATCCCTCATAGAGATCGACATGGATTGTTATGGCTTGAACGGGGCAATTTATATGTAAAGGAAGGGTCTCTTCATTTCTTGGCTGCCGGGAGTGATCAAATTGCACCCGGAGACTATGCTATACCGTACCAGACGATCTCGTTTATACTCATGGGGCCCGGCACAACTGTAAGCCACGACGTACTGCGGATCCTCGCCAGGCACGGCACTTTGTTGGCGGCGATCGGAGAAGGGGGCGTGAAATTCTATACTGCGCCTCCCATGGGGCAGGGCCGTTCTGAAGTGGCGCGGACTCATGCTGCCCTGTGGGCCAACAAGAAAAGGCGGATAGAAATAGCACGCCGGATGTACATGTATCGATTCGGTGAGGTTTCTCGCCACAAGGATATTGAAGTGCTAAGGGGGATAGAGGGTGCAAGGATCAAGAAAATGTACGAAATCCTGGCGCGTAAATATGGTGTGCCCTGGAAAGGTCGCCGCTATAATCGGGCCAGTCCTGAAGACACTGATCTGCCAAATATGGCAATTAACCACGCGGCCACCTTTGTTGAGGCCGCTGCAGATATCGCCGTGGCCGCGTTAGGAGCATTGCCGCCCCTTGGGTTTATTCACGAAGGCTCGAGCAATGCATTCACCCTTGATGTGGCGGATATGTGGCGTACCGAAATCACTATTCCTCTGGCGTTTTCTGTCGCCAGACGTGTTTTGGATGATCTCGGTCTGACTCTCGAGAGGGAAGTTCGAAAAGAGGCAGCTATATGGTTTCGAAAACACAAGCTGATTCCGGCTATGATCGACCGAATACGAGATTTGTTGAATGAACGTGACCACCATAGTTACTCGTAACGTATCGGGCCGGATAAGAGGTTTCCTGGCGTCATCCATGCTTGAGCTTGCACCCGGTGTGTACAGCAGTCCACGCCAGTCGTCGAGAGTGCGCGATCAAATCTGGTCCGTGCTCTCCGAATGGTTTGTCGAAGAGAAGGATGCCTCTATTATCATGCTTTGGGCGGATCCCGAAATGCCCGGGGGGCAAAATATCAGGGTGTTAGGGTTGCCTCCTATTGATCTGGTGGAAATGGACGGCATTGTGTTAAGCCGCACTGATCTTCCGACCCCGAGAGAGGAAAAGGACAGTGTCTTTGGCCCTTGCAGGAAACCTTGAAAAAAGGGATTTTCCATAGAAATTGCCTTGTTGAAAGCAAGAGGCTCCCCCGCACACGCGGGGATCGACCTC
>MZGQ01000011.1 GCA_002085115.1 Desulfococcus sp. 4484_241 | reverse complement strand
GGACTGCGGCTTGTACCTGCCGAGTTTGTACATGGCTGCCAGGGGGCTGTTTTTGATCACAACGGTGGGGTATATCCTTACGAAATCAGGCTCGAGAGATGCAAGTTTCTCGGCGGTCCTTATGGATTGAGCCCCTGTGTCTCCGGGCAGGCCCGTCATCATCTGTGCGCCTGTTGAGTATCCGTTCTGTTTTAAAAGAAGTATTGCCTTTGCGCAGCATGATGCGGTATGGCCACGCCGCGAAAGTTCCAGCACTCTGTCATCCATCGACTGTACACCGATCTCAATTGTTGTTACAGGGAACTCCCTTATTACATCGAGACTCTCCGGTGTTATTGTGTCCGGCCGTGTGGAGAACCGTATTCCGTTTACAAGATCCTGGTCCACAAATCGCCGTGCCTCCGAAAGCAGGGGCATTGTTTCTTTGTTGTCCAGCCCGAGGAAGTTGCCCCCGTAGAACGCTATTTCAACACGGCCCCTGGAGGTTTTTTTGTAGGCAAGAAACCGGGTTACATGTTCCCGCATATAAACGGGAGATATGCGTTTTCGTACACCGGTGATGGCAGACTGGTCGCAAAAAACACACCTGTGCGGACAGCCACGGTTGGGCAGGAAAACAGGGATTATAAATGGCCTGGACCTTGACGACATTTGCCGGTCTCCTCATTTAATATGTCAAGAGCCTTTCGTGCCGCAGCCTCCTGTGCCGCCTTTTTGCTTTTCCCGGAGCCTTGGGCAGTTATGCCGCCGACGCGCACCAGGCAGCGAAATGTTTTTTCATGGTCAGGCCCGGTCTCATCCAGTATCTCGTAAGTTGGAGATTCCTTGTATTCGGCCTGCATGAACTCCTGAAGGATATTTTTGGCGCTTTCCACCCTTGTTGGATCAAGGCCGGATTGAATGGTTTTTCCAAATTTGCCTTTCACAACATCGAAGGCGGCGTTAAATCCTCCGTCAAGATAGACGGCGCCAATGATTGCCTCGAATGCATCGGCGAGTATGGAGTTCTTGTTCCTTCCGTTTGTTTGTTCTTCACCCTTGCCAAGCATCAGGTGGTCTTGCAGTCCTATGGATCGGGCTATCCTGGCCAGGCTCGAACTGTTGACCAGGCTTGCGCGTGCCTTGGAAAGGTAGCCTTCTTTCATCTCAGGGAAACATGCCATAAGCATGTGGGCTACGCATAATGAGAGAACCGCGTCTCCGAGAAACTCCAGCCGCTCATTATCCCTGACATCATCTTTTGCATTCTCGTTTGCATACGAACTGTGGACAAGCGCTGTTTGCATGAGTGCGGTATCTTTAAACCGGTATCCAAGTTCCTTTTCAATTGCGGATACAGCCATTTTTATTGGTCCTGCCCGGTCACATCCTGTAAGAGTGGCGGCTTTTTACGGTTTCGGTTTACAAGCTTTTCGTAGAGTTCGTAATCCACATAAAAATCGCCTGTTGCCCTGCCAAGGGCAACATTTGGATTCAGTGCGCCGTGGAAATCGGTCCCACCGGTTACAAAAAGACCGTAGCGGTCGGCAAGCTGGCAGTAAAAGGCCGTCTGTTTTTTTGTGTGCTGGGGATAAAAACATTCTATCCCCATCAAGCCCATATCAACCAGCGTTTTCACCAGAGATTCCAGCCCTTCGCATCCATCGGTTTCTATAAGCCCAGGGTGGGCAAGTACAGGCACTCCGTCTGCCCGTATTATTTTTTCTATCGCGGCATCGCATGGAATTCGTTTTTTTTCAACGTAGGCCGAACCGTTTTTTCCAAGGAAAATCTTGAATGCCTCGTCTATCGAACTGACAATACCCAGCTCTTTCATGGCTCTTGCCACGTGGGCTCTTCCGATCTGTGAGCCGCCTGCAAACCTTTTTACGTCATCTTCAGATATATGGATTCCAAGTTTTTCAAGACGTTCCAGTATCAGGGGGGTGCGGCGGTTTCTGGCCTCCCGCAGCAGTGCCAGCTCTTTATTCAGCGGTTCGTCATAAACATCAATGTCATAACCAAGTATATGCAGGCTTCCGGGATGGTAAAAATTGCCAGGGGGGGCAGTGCTTATCTCAACGCCGGTAAGGAACTTAACTGGAAGTGGTATGCCGCTTTCAATAACACGTATACACCCTTCAACGCAGTCATGGTCGGTTATGGAAACAGCCGCAAGACCTGCTGCTGCTGAAGCCTCAATGATCTCAAGAGGCTCCATTGTACCGTCAGATGCGGTGGAGTGAACATGAAGGTCGATCCGCCTTTTTTTATCTAAAGGCCCAGAACCTTCTCTATCTCCTCTTCCTTGGTTTTGCATTTAATGCATTGTGTCGTAACCGGGCGTGCCTTGAGACGCTTGATGGATATCTCTTCCCCGCATGTTTCGCAGATGCCGAACGTACCGTTCTCTATACGTTCCAGGGCCTTTTTTATCTTTTTTATAAGCTTATGCTCCCTGTCCCTTATGCGAAGCGTGAAGTTTCGTTCCGACTCATGGGATGCCCGGTCTGTCGGGTCGGGGAAGGTCTCCTCGTCGGTGGTCATATCCGAAACGGTTCCATCGGCCTGGGCCAGCAACTCGTTTAGCCTGTTAGTGAGAAGCTCTTTAAAATACTCGAGATCCTTTTTTTTCATAACATACCCCGAAACATAATTGATTTTGATACTCTAAAATGAAATGTTCCTTTTTACCAGCCTGTTTTTTAAATGTAAAGATTTATTTGACAAAATGTTAATTGCGAAATATCGGGCATGGGTTAAAATAAAAACCGATGTTGGAGCGGTTATGAATTTTTCACGGGAAGATGTTGAAGTGGACGGGAATGGTTCTGCAGGTTTCTGCAGGCGCTGCGGCACATGCTGCCGCAAGGGCGGGCCGGCGCTTCATGCTTGCGACAAACCGCTGGTTGATGAAGGGAAAATAAAAATTGCCGATATTTACACCATAAGGGAAGGGGAGCCTGTTTTTGACAACGTGCGAGGCCGCCTGGCAACTGCCTGTTCAGATATAATAAAAATAAAAAGCATTGGCGGTTCATCCACTTGCCTGTTTTATGAAGCATCGGACAGCTCCTGCTTGATATATGATTGGCGACCTGTGGAGTGCCGTATCCTGAAATGCTGGGCTCCAGGTGACATTGAGAAGGAGTATAGCAGGAACAGGCTTTCACGCAAGGATCTTCTCAGCGGTATGCCTGGAATGTGGGATTTGGTTAAGGCGCATCACCAGGAGTGTTCTTACACGGCAGTTGGCAAAATGGTGAAAAAGGGCGATATGAAAGGGCTGTCATACCTTGTTCGCTACGATCTGCACTTCAGGAATCTTGCACTTGAAAAGGGCAGACTGGACAGGGCTGTATTGGATTTTCTGTTCGGGCTTCCGCTTGTTGTTACCATACGGCGTTACGGTATAGATCCACAACAGCTTTTGGTCGGAGAAAATCCGGATTAGGCGGGGGAACCTGCAATTTGGATAGGCACTTGGTTACAAGGTTTATACTAAGCAGGAAATTACCGCTTTTGGCCGTTCTTTTTTGCAGACAGTGATTGTGCGTATTTGACTGCCGACTCCTCGTCAAAGAATCCCGCCAACGGTTTGCCTTCGCTGTTACATACTATGGTGATTTGAGTCTTCATATATCAGGATATGAAAGGATTACCTCTATGTCTGTTATTACGATATCCAGGGGATCATACAGCAGGGGCAAGGAGGTTGCCGAAAAGATTGCCGAAAAGCTGGGATATAAATGTATCTCAAGAGATCTTCTTATAGAAGCATCAGAGACTTTTAACATACCGGAAATCAAGCTTGTAAGGGCCATACATGATGCGCCTTCCGTGCTGGAACGTTTTACTCACGGCAAAGAGAAGTATGTAAGCTACATACGGAAGGTTTTGCTTGAGCATGTGCGCAGGGACAACATGGTATACCACGGTCTTGCCGGCCACTACTTTCTTTTGAACGTTCCCAACGTACTGAAGGTGAGAATAATCGCCGATATGGAAGACCGTATCAGGGAAGAGATGAAAAGGGAGAATATACCCTATGACAAGGCAAGATACCTTTTGAGAAAGGATGATGATGAGCGGCGCAAGTGGGGACTTAAGTTGTATGGAATAGACACATGGGACAGCAGCCTTTACGATATGGTCCTGCATATAAAGGATCTTACTGTGGATGACGCTGTAGATCTCATTATTCACACAGTCGGCAAGCCGGCGTTTCAAACAACTCCCCGGGCAAGAAAAATTATTGACGACCTGCTTCTGGAAGCTACCGTACAGGCGGAGCTTGTGAAAGTGGCCCCAAGGGTAAATGTTACAGCCCATGACGGGGTTGTATTCGTGGGAGAGAGTCAAGAGGCGCTTACCCTCAGCAACAACGACCTGGACGAGATAAGGCGGATAGTTAAAGGCATCGAAGGTGTCAGGGACATTCATATAACCGTTCATAACCGTAAGGAAGCGCATGATTCCATAAACCCGTTTCACAATCTGTAGAGAACAGGAGGGAAGAAAATAGTAGCATACCTCCGATATTGCACGGTTTCATCACATGGACAGAGCATGGGGAAAATAGCTGTAATATACAATCCCAACGCCGGTAAAAACAAAAGATCTCCAGGCCGTGAAAAACGGCTGATGCGGATTTTCGGCAAAAGGGGAGAGTGGTTCAGAACCGATGACAGAGATGCCCTGAATGAGGCGGTGCGATGTTGCAGGGACGGAGGGTATGAAATTGTCGCCATCAGCGGCGGTGACGGCACTCTTCACCAGGTGTTCTCAGCCATGGTAAATACTTATGGAGACGGGCATCCCCTGCCCAAGGTTGCCTTTCTCAGAAGCGGGACCATGAACACTGCTGCAAAATCTATCAGGCTTAAAGGCAGTGCTTTCAAGACCCTGCAAACGATAGTCGACCGCAATGAGGACTGCAAACCTTTTAAAATCTTTCGTCAGCCTCTTATAAGGGTTAACGATTATTACGGGTTTATGGCCGGCGCAGGAGTTGTTGCCTACTTCCTTGAGGCTTATTATTCCGCGAAGAATCCCGGACCGGTTCATGCCGCAGCCATGGTTACGCGTATTGTGGGCAGCACGATATTTCGAACCGGCTACAGCAGCACAATCTTCAGGCCGGTTCGATGCAGGCTCGTGATAGACGGGAAAAGAATGGAGCATGCCGAGTATGTTTACATACTTGGATGCACGGTACGTGAGCTTGGCCTTGGATTTACCCCAACGCCCCGCGCCTACGAGAGGGCTGGCCATTTTCACCTGCTGGCCGGTTCAATGACCCCGGCGGACCTTGTGCCAAAGATCCCGGCGCTTTGGCTTGGCCGTGACATCGTGCATCCCCGCATGTATTACAACGGGATCGCCGCAGAAGTTGTCATGGAGCCGTTTAAGGAGGAGCCCTGGATGATAGATGGTGACATCTATACCACGGGGCGCCCCCTGCGTTTTTCAGCCGGGCCTGTGGTGGATATCATTATGCCGATATAAAATCAGGCTATTTTTCAATGTTTTCAAGATAGGCTTCAGCAGAGTGCACCGCTATGGCAGCGTCTCCCACCGCGGTAGTTATCTGCCGCAACGGCGTAGCCCTGACATCTCCTGCCGCATAGACACCAGGAATGGAGGTCTCCATGGCCTGGCTGGTTGCTATGAACCCCCTGTCATCTGTTTCAAGTGCGCCTTTCAGAAAATCGGTATTAGGACGTATCCCTACCCATATAAAGCAGCCGTCAACGGCAAGATCCTTGGTTTCGCCGGTCTTCAGGTTTTTTACGGTCACCTTTTCCACGTTCGTCAATCCGCCGCCTATCTCGGTTACAACACTGTCCCATACAAACTCTATCTTGTCATTTTTTAACGCCCGTTCCTGGAGTATTTTTGTTGCCCGTAACTTGTCTCTGCGGTGTATAAGGTAAACTTTTTTGGCAAATTTTGTTAAAAACAGGCTTTCCTGCACGGCGGTGTCTCCGCCCCCGACAGCCGCAACCACCTTGTCCCTGTAAAACGGTGCGTCGCATGTGGCACATGAAGATATACCTTTGCCAAAGAACCTCTCCTCGCCCGGCACGTTGAGCCTGTTGGGGGATGCTCCTGTAGCTATGATGACCGAACGGCATTCTATTGTTTTGCTGTCAAGCATGACAGACTTTACAGGGCCATCAAGATCAACGCCTGTCACCTCAGCGGATTCAATGGATATGCCGAATTTTTCAGCCTGCTGCCGTACCCGCATCATAAGGTCCGCCCCGCTTATCCCTTCAGGGAATCCAGGGTAGTTTTCTATCCAGTCGGAGGTAAGCACCTGTCCGCCCGGGGCCAGTTTCTCAATTATAACGGCGTCCAGACCGGCGCGTGCCGCGTATATTCCGGCAGTCAGGCCGGCCGGCCCGCTGCCTATTATTACAAGATCGTACCGTGTTTTATCCATTTCGAGCCAATCCCTGTTATTGCAATGCCTTGTTAAGAGCCGCTTCCAGTTTCGCCTTTGGAACCATGCCGGTGATCTGCTCCACAACCTTTCCATCCTTGAATACCATCAATGTGGGTATGGCTTGAATCCCGTATTTGGTGGGAGTGGAAGGATTGTCGTCAACGTTGCATTTCGTAAATTTCACCTTGCCGGCGTAGGCCTCGGCAAGCTCTTCCACAACAGGCCCGATAGCCTTGCAGGGGCCGCACCACGGGGCCCAGAAATCGACAAACACGGGCATTTCCGCCTTGATCACCTCGGCTTCAAACATTTCGTCATTAATTTCCAATACATTGTCAGCCATTTTCAATCCCCTTTGAAATAATTTGTTTGCTGCAACTACCGTTTTTCGCTTGGTGCCCTTGTACCTTTTATCAAACAGAATAATCTAACTTAATAATGAAACGGCAAAAGTCAATAAACAGACCTGTAAATAATATCATGGCGATGTAATCTGTTCAAGCAACTTGGAAAGCCACAAGCCAAATCCTGTAAAAACTTCCGGATCGGCTGGTCACGACTGTTTCTTGCGGTTTGACGGTACGGGCAAAAAGGGAGGGGATCAGCCCGGATTTTTCAGCCTTTTGTATTCTTCGGCCAGCAGGGGCAGAAAGGTAAGAATGTCCTCTACCACGCAGTAGTGTGCCACTGAAAAGATAGCAGCATTGGGGTCGGTATTTATGGCCACTATGCATCTGGAATCTTTCATGCCGTAAACATGCTGCTGGGCTCCGGATATACCGCATGCTATATAGAGTCTGGGACTGACTGTTTTCCCTGTTGCGCCCACCTGCCTGGAATATGGCATCCAGTTGATGTCGCACAGCGGCCTTGAAGCTGCGACCGTGGCATTGGGAAGAAGCGAGGCAAGTTCCTCCACAACGGCGAGATTCTCCCTGTCTCCTATGCCGCGGCCGGCTGCCACGATAATGTCGGCGTGTTCGAGAGCCGCGTCGCCTCCCTGGCCCATTGCCACGTCAACAGGCGTGAATCCCGTGTCGCGTTGAGATGTTGTTTTGAGTGTGGCTTCGGCCCCTGAACCGGGCAGGCCCGTGGTTTTAGATGGTTTGAAAGCTCCGGGCAGAACGGTTAAAACGGCCGGCCCGCTTTTTACGGCAAGCCTCATTTTGATCGTTCCGTTAAACAGCGACCTGCAAAAGAGCGGCCCGCTATCTTCGTGGCTGATATTCTCCACAGCAGTGATACAGGGAATATCAAGGGTTACGGATGTCAATGCAGCCGCGTGGCAGCCACACGTGGTGTGAAGAAAGCATATGTATTCGGGGGTTATTTCCCTGGCAACCTTGCATACCGCGTCTGCCATGGCTTCGGGATTGGGGAGCCGGAGATCGGGCCCCTGGAATGCAAAAACCGGTATTGCAGTGGTTTGCGCAAGTTCTGTGGCCTGGGCCGTTATATCGTCGCCGCACGCCACAAAACACGAGTTTGCCGCCGATTCTCCGGCGATAGCGCTGATCACTCCGGTAAGCTCCCGGGATATTTTAAGTACACGGTTGTCCAGTGTTTCTGCAACCAGGATAAGGCCGGTTTTTTTTCTGCTGTCAGAGGATTGTTCTTTCATGCAGTATCTCCACCAGGGTTTTTGCTTTTTCCTGTGGGCTTCCTTTGATAAAAATCCCGCCGGATGTTTTCTCCGGCACAAACACGGAGTGTACCGATTGCCCGGCGTCAGCCATGCCCAAAGTGTCGGCGTTTATTTTTTCTATCGGTTGGGACTTGGCTCTAAGCCTGTTTGACAGTGAGGCATACCTTGGCCGGTTTATGCCGGACTGTACGGTGAGCAGGGCCGGCATGGAAAGGCGCACGGTTTCTTTCACCCCGCCTTCAAGCTCGCACACCGCAAGGATGGATCCGGTTCCAGGCTCGAGCTTTTCCTCCACCACAGAGGTTGCACAGGGTATTTTCAGCAGTGCGGCTATCATCGGCCCGGTTACACGTTCCATGCAGTCCTCCGACATCACACCGGCCAGTATCAGGTCATACCCCCCTTTGGAGGCAAAATCGGCTATAAGCCGTGCTACAGCTGTTGCCGGCAGGTACCCCTCTTCGCCGGATGTTCGGATATGTACCGCGTTATCAGCTCCAAGCGCAAGCGCCCGCCTGAGAGTTGTCTCCACCCGGTCCGGCCCCACGCTTACAGCATCAATCGTAACCGAACCAAGCTGCTCCCTGATCAGAACCGCCTCCTCCATGGCAAACTCGTCGTAGTAATTGATACGGTAGTCTACAGAGTCGTCATTCTCGATCCATTGTCGGTCGGCCCTTATGCCGGGTTGGTCGACAAGTTCCGCCACCTCTTTCACACATACCAGGATTTTCATTGCAACGCTCCGGAGTTTTTAAACCATAAACAGGTCAACTGTGACGATAATACGGGGGATGATCTTTGGTTGCAAGAAAAAAATGAACGATCGTTCGTTTTTTCTTGACACCATCCTTTTTTCATTTCATGATGCCCTCATGAGCACACTGTATTTTATAAGACACGGCCAGGCATCTTTTGGGAAAAGCGATTACGACCAGCTGTCGGAAAAAGGAAAAAAACAGGCCAGGCTGCTTGCCGGCTACCTGCATAAGAACGACTTCCGGTTTGACATTATAATAAGGGGACCCCAGAAGAGACACGAGCAGACCGCCCATGAACTTATCGAAATTTACAGGTCATGCGGCCGTCCCTGTCCGGATACGCTCTGCATGGAAGAACTGGCCGAGTATGATTTTACAAGTGTTTTAAAGATTCTCATGCCGGTCATTATCTCTGAAGATGAACAGATGAACAGAAACGCGGCCAGGATGTTTGACGAGCCAAAGGCGTTTCAGCGTCTGTTCGAGGCTGTAATGATGCGCTGGGTGAATGGCGATCCGGCGATACCGCATGATATATCATGGGAAGCCTTTAAATCCCGCGTTAACAGGGGAATAGATTCCATAATGGAAAAATTCGGGAGAGGAGCGCACATTGGCGTATTTACTTCCGGCGGGCCGATATCGGTATCAATACAGAGGGCACTGGGCCTGTCTGGTGAAACAGCCATGCAGCTGAACTGGCAGATAGTCAACTGTTCTGTGACCAGGTTCAAGTGCACGCAGGACAGGATAATGCTGGCTTCTTTTAATGAATACCCCTGGCTGGAGACCCATGCGGACAGGAGCTTGGTAACTAATAACAACAAAGACAAGGAGTGAGACATGGATTTTTCAGTTTCCGACAGGATGCAAACGATTCTGGAGATGATAAACGAGTTTGTGGAAAAGGAACTTATTCCGCTTGAGCCGGAGTTTTTGAACCGGTCGTTTGCCGAGATGGTTCCCGTGCTGCATGAAAAAAGGGAGATGGTCAAGAAGATGGAGCTTTGGGCTCCGCAGGTTCCCAGGGAGCTTGGAGGAATGGGACTTTCCCTTGTGGAGCACGGTCTGGTGTCTGAAGCCCTTGGCCAGAGTCCGCTGGGACATTACGTGTTCGGGTGCCAGGCTCCGGATGCAGGCAATATCGAGATTCTTCATCTGCACGGCACCGAAGAGCAGAAGGAGATGTATCTCAAGCCGCTGGTGCGGGGAGAGATAAGGAGCGCCTTTTCCATGACCGAGGTGGATATGCCGGGTTCCAACCCGGTCATGCTGGAGACTACGGCGGTCAAGGATGGTGATGATTATGTCATAAATGGTCACAAGTGGTACACCACTGCGGCGGACGGGGCCAGGTTCACAATTGTGATGGCCGTGACCAATCCCGACGCTCCTACATACATGCAGGCCAGCATGATCATAGTGCCTACCGACACTCCGGGTTTTAACCTGGTGAGAAATCTGCCGGTTATGGGCGAGAAGGGCAGCGATTATGCAAGCCACGCCGAGATACTGTTCCAGTCCTGCAGGGTTCCGCAGAAGAACCTGCTGGGCCCGGAAGGACACGGGTTCATAATCGCCCAGGAGCGTCTCGGCCCTGGCAGGATTCATCACTGCATGAGATGGCTTGGGATATGCAAAAGATGCTTCGACATGATGTGCAGACGGGCAAACGAGCGTATGATACTGCCTGACGGCAAAACCCTTGCAACACGCCAGATAATAAGGGAATGGGTGGCGGACAGCGCGGCCGAGATTCAGGCGGCCAGGCTGATGACTCTCCATGCGGCCTGGAAGATAGACAAGTATGGGGCAAGCGAGGCGCGTTACGACATATCATTCATAAAGTTCATGGTGGCAAACACCATGCTGCGCGTCATAGACAGGGCTTTGCAGGTTCATGGCGGTCTTGGCATGACTGATGACACGATCCTGGCGTTCTATTACCGCCACGAGAGGGCCGCCCGTATTTATGACGGCGCTGACGAGGTGCACAAGATGCACGTTGCAAAGCGTATTTTAAGGGATTACGAAACAGGCAAAAAGTAACTTTTTGGCGTGTTGGGCAAGATGAGTTTTAAAGAGTTTTCAAAAACGGTTATGGTCTCCATGGAGGATATCTGCAGGGATATTTTCCACGCCAACAAGGGCACAATAAAGGTGAAAAAGGAGGCTGTCGGTGTCAGGAACCTGATAAACATATATGATGCAACACTGCGCCTCAGCAACAGGAAGGGGTTCCATGCAATGAGCCTTCGCGACCTTGCGCGGGAATCAGGCCTGAGCCTTGGGGCGCTGTACTCCTATTTTTCCAGCAAAGACCAGTTGCTTGGCATCATCCAGGAGCAGGGATACAGGATGACCACGAAGATGCTTTCAGACGAGATAAAGAAAGCGTCGGATCCTGCCGAAAAACTGGAAGTCGCGGTGCGTACCCACCTTTATCTGAGCGAGGCTATGCAGCCGTGGTTCTATTTCTTTTACATGGAGGCAAGGCATCTTGATAAGGAGGAGCAGAAAAAAGCCATAGCAAGCGAGCTGTATACCGAGCAGCTGTTTGTCTCCATTCTGGATGACGGAATAAAACAGGGATGTTTCAGGCCTCATGACACCGTTATGGTTGCGTCGGTAATAAAGGCGATGCTCCAGGACTGGTATCTGAAAAGGTGGAAATATTCGCGCAGGAAAGTTACCGTGGATGATTACGCAGGTTTTGTCACCGGTTTTATAGGCGCGTATGTGAATTCGCCAGGTAAGGCGATGCCATCATAGAGGGTGTTTTGTTGTTTTGAGCAGGTTGGACATCGATTTAGCGTAACCGTAAAAATAGCTGTTTGCGGAATATTTTTAAGTAACGGGAGTTTGACCATGACAGTTGTTGACACACCAAAAGAGGTAAGATCGGGTGAGGAACTGGATATACCAAGGCTATCAGAGTTTCTTAAAAAGAATATTCCAGGGATAACAGGCAGTGTGTCTGTAAAGCAGTTCCCAAGCGGGTTTTCAAACCTGACATATCTTGTCACGGCCGGTGATCGCGAGTTTGTACTGAGACGTCCCCCCTTTGGAAGGAAGGCAAAGACCGCTCACGATATGTCGCGTGAGTACAGGATTTTAAAAGCGCTTCATCCGGTTTTCGGTTACTGCCCCAGGCCGGTACTTTTCTGCGATGACCACTCGGTCCTTGGCTGTGATTTTTATGTCATGGAGCGGATAGTGGGTGTTATTCCAAGGAAGGATTTTGACGATGAGCTGGCCCTGTCGGCCTCTGACGCGAGGAAGCTTTGTGAAAACTCGATTGATGTTTTGTGCAATCTCCACGCCGTTGACTACAACGCCGTAGGGCTTGGCGATCTTGGCAGGCCCGAAGGTTATGTCAGGCGCCAGGTCGAAGGCTGGAGCCGCAGGTACCGGGACGCCATGACTGATGACGCCCCCGATTTTGAGGATGTCATGCAATGGCTGGCTGACAACATGCCGGAAGACACTGACAGGCCGTGTATTATCCACAACGATTTCAAGTTCGATAACCTGGTCCTTGAGCCGGGTTCTCCGACCAAAATAATCGGACTGCTGGACTGGGAGATGGCCACCATCGGCGATCCTCTTATGGATCTTGGCTCCTCCCTGGGTTACTGGGTGGAGAGGGACGATCCCGAAGAACAGCAGATGATAAGGATGCTTCCAACGACCCATGACGGAATGATGACTCGGCGGGAGGTTGTTGATTGCTACCTTGAGAAGAGCGGCCGCCATGTCGATGATTTTAACTTTTACTATGTGTTCGGGACGTTTCGCCTTGCGGTAATTGCCCAGCAAATCTATTATCGTTACTATCACGGGCAGACAAGGGATGAGCGGTTCGGTCTCCTTATAGCCGCGGTTGAGGTGCTTGAGCGTGTGGCCCTCAGAGCCATGGAGCGGTCCCAGTTCTGATGTGATCTTTTTGTGGCGTTAATACTTACGGTTATGCAGCCCTTTCAGGCCATGTGCCTTACAGTTATAGCAATCAATGTAAAAAGAAGGAGGGGAGCATGATTATCGACTGCCATTACCACATAGAGGAGCGGTTGCTTACCGTTGATGAACATTTGCGCAAGATGGATCAAAACGGGATCGACATGGCTGCCCTTATGGCGCCCATGGTTGAGCCTTTCAAAGAGCCGCCCCCGTTTATTGTATCTATGGTGCAGTTTTTTCTGACCCGCCGGCCGTTGCGATGGGCGGGCAGGGCCGCGGTTGAAAATTTCACCAGCGATGGTGCGGTCAAGATTTTGGGGCATGCCTGCCCCATTGATCCCGACCCGCCGAACGATATTGTTTTCGATGCGGTTGACGTGCATCCTGACAGGTTCCTTGGATGGGTGTTTGTCAATCCGAGGGGGAATCTTGATCCGGTTGCCGAATATGAGAAATGGAAGGATCATCCGGCCTGTGTCGGTGTTAAAGCCCATCCATTCTGGCACCGTTACCCGCCGCTTGAACTGGTGCCGGTTGCCAGGAAGGCGGCCTCGGATGGCAAGCCGCTTCTTGCCCATGTCGGGTTTGGAGAACATGGTGATTTCTACCCGCTTCTTGACCAGGTTCCGGATTTGAAACTGATTCTTGCCCATGCCGGGTTCCCGCTTTACTCTGACACCTGGAGAAGAATAAAGGAGATGCCCAACGTCTATGTCGATCTTTCGCAGACAAGTTATGTCGGGCAGGCCACGCTTAAGGATGTTGTCAGGGAGCTTGGACCGGATCGATGTCTCTACGGGACCGACGGCCCCTTCGGGTTTCACGGCAATGACGGGACATTCGACATGGGGCTGATAAAGTCCCGTATCATAACAGAGTTTCCGGACGCGTCCATCCAGTGGAAGCTGCTTGGCGAAAACTTTATTGAGGTTGCCGGTATAACGGTCAAACAGTAACAGCGGTTTTTTTTAAGGAGGCTGCAATGGTAAGTTTTTCACTTGAGGGAAAGATCGCCCTTGTCACGGGCGCAAGCAGAGGTATAGGAGAAGCGATAGCCGCAGGCCTTTCGCAGTATGGCGCAACCTGTATTCTTACAAGCAGGAAGAGCGATGCGCTTGAGGCGGTTGTGGCCAGGATCAGCGGTGAAGGAGGCAAGGCCGAGGCTGTTGCGTGCAATGTTGGCAAAATTGACAATATAAAATCGCTTTTTGACCATGTCCGCGAGAAATACGGCAGGCTTGATATCCTTGTGAACAATGCGGCCACAAACCCCTATTTTGGCGATCTTCTCGGCGCAGAGGAGTGGGCATGGGACAAGACCAACGATGTTAACCTGAAGGGCCCGTTTTTCATGACCCAGTTCGCAGCGAAGATGATGAAGGATAATGGCGGCGGAGGATCCATCGTCAACGTTGCGTCTGTCAACGCTATCAGCCCGGCTCCCATGCAGGGGATATACTCCATCACCAAGGCGGGCGTGGTCGCGCTGACAAAGGCGTTTGCCAAGGAGCTCGCGGCATACAATATCAGGGTTAACGCCCTTTTGCCCGGCCTTACCGCCACCAAGTTCAGTGAGGTCATAATAGCCAACAAGGATATATATGATTTTGCTGTAAGCCGCATCCCAATGGGCAGACACGCCACTCCTGATGAGATGGTTGGAGCGGTTCTTTATCTTGCTTCCGATGCATCGTCGTTCACAACGGGGAGCTGCGTAATCTGTGACGGAGGCATGATGGCATAACGGGCGTTACCCGGAAGCATGCACACAAACGGTATAAGTTTTTACAGTGAATATTCCTTGGCTTTGAGGTCAATTCAGTAATGAGCAGGGCCCTTGTTTTTTTTGCAGGGAAAAGCGCCATGCAGGCCATCCGCAAGGACGGCCTGCATCCCTCGATGGTCGGCGCAATGGCAGGCGCCGCCGGTGGGCCGAAGTGGCTTGTGCTTTACGGCCTTGACCGCTTTCTGTTCGGCCAATGGTTTTCCGGAAGGTCTGAACCTCTTCCCCTGGTTGGCTCATCAATAGGCTCGTGGCGGTTTACAGCCGCGTCCACGGCTGACCCGGTATCGGCCCTTGATCGTTTCAGGGAGGCATATCTTGAGCAGTCGTATTCAGCCAATCCCTCACCGCAGGAGGTTACCTGGGAGAGCCTTCGTATATTTTCAAGGTTCGTGAATGATGAGGATATCTCCGCTATCCTTTCCAACCCGGTTTTCAGGCTTAACTGCCTGGCAGTGCGTTGCAGGTTTTTGCCACTTCAAAGCGACAACAAGCCGGTCCAGGTCGCAGGCCTTGGACTTTCGGCTTTTTTTAACATGTTCAGCCGCGCATCCCTGGCGGTGTTTTTCCAAAGGACCCTTTTTTACCATCCGGCAGGGAGGCCATGGCCCGTTTCCATCAACGGGTTCGGGTATCGTCCTGTTTCCCTTGACCGTGACAATTTACGCCAGGCTGTTCTTGCGTCAGGCTCGATACCGGTTGTAATGTCGGGGGTCAGGGATATACCCGGAGCGCCTCCGGGAGTTTACAGGGACGGCGGCCTTATGGATTACCATGTAAACCTGCCTTTTTCAGTCGATGATGGGAAGATCGTTCTTTTTCCCCACTACATTGACAGGGTGATCCCGGGCTGGTTTGACAAGAAACTCCCATGGCGAAAGCCGGTTGCAAAGTGGCTGGACAATGTCCTTATGGTAGCCCCATCCCCTGAATTTGTAAAAAGCCTGCCGTTTTCCAGGATACCTGAAAGGGGGGATTTCGCCTTTTTCCAGGGCCGGGACAGCGACAGGATCAGGTTTTGGGATGATGTGGCAAAAAGGAGCCTTGAGCTTGCCTGTGAGTTTGAAAGTGTCACAACGTCAGGCAAAATAGCGGAACTTGTCACGCAGTTTCCGTGATACTTTCCCGGTTAATTCATCTTGCCACTCCCAGGTGTTTGGGCGATATTTCAACTTGATAGTTTCCCATTGGCAGGGGAGACTATATTTTTGGGGATAGGGACCATCAAAAAAAACATTTCCACTGGCAAAAGGGAAGGAAAATCGTTATAACAAAATCTGTGAATTTAAACATCATTGAATTATCTCCTTGTTCTGCAAATGCTTAACCAACGCCCGATAAAGGATCTTCTGCCGGCTTCGCTTCCTGACCTGTCTGAGCCAAAATTGAAAAGAGAGTTCATAAAAAACGTGGCTCTGCTTAGCCAAAGACTTCACACGTCCGGAGGACCCGGTTCCCGGACCCGTAAAACAGCACCTGACCGTTGGAGGATAAAGGATATAAGCGAACTTTACAGCTCCTTTATTGGCATTGGCCTTTCAGAACGGGATTGTTATCGTTTCCTTATGAACTATTTTGGTTGTTCCCTTAGAGAGCTGTTCGCCTCCCATAATAATTTTATAAGGAGTTGCAGTAAACTTGCTTACAAGATGTATATGAAGCCCATCCTTTCTCAAATTAAGAACAATGCCAAGGAACCTGGCAAGACGGTAGAGAGTTCAGGTTATGTCAAGGGACAGGTCGAAGGGGCTAAATGGGTATGCAAAAAAAGTTCCTATTATGGCCAGGTCAAGGACCTTATTAATGATCCGGATAGCTTTATCAATGAAGGAAAGATTATTAAAGATGAGGCCGGACATACTATCGTAAGTGTAGATATCGAAGGGAAAGAGGTCATTATTAAGAGATATAACGTCAAGAATTTTTGGCATCGTTTAAAACGTGCATTTAAATCCAGTCGGGCCAATAATTACTGGATAGCCTGTCATTGGTTACAGGCGGTTGGTGTCGACACTATAGAACCGATTGGAATAATTGAAAAATATAGATATGGGCTAAAGACGGAAACTTACTTTTTATCCTATCGGGCCAAGGGAGAGCGCCTGGAACAATTTATTCAGGGCCCGGATCCTTTAATAGCAAATAGAATAGTTTCGATATTTCGTCGCATGGGGTGGATAAATTTTTCTCATGGAGATGCCAAAACGGGCAATTTTTTATTAGAGAATGGATATTTAAAGGTTTTTGATCTGGATAAGGCGAAAGCTGGTCAGTGGGATTTCATCTTTAAAAGAAAGATTGCTGATGACTACCAGCGAATGTTAAAAGGCTGGGAGCATCTTCCAGCCATGCAGGATATGCTAAAAAGAAGGTTGTCAGCCCTGAAGCGCAGGATATGATAAAACAGGTTGCCGGGGGCCATGTGATTTGTAAAAGTCAAGCGCTTACCGGACAGTAAAGCCTCCCGGGTCAGGTGTATTTAAGCAGCTTGTTTCATCAGGCCCTCCCGGTGATTTTTACCCATTTCAAAGGTTTCAATCGGTTTTCTTCCCTGGACAGGCCGTGGCTGTTGTAAAACGGCAGCCCCCGGTCGTAAAGGAATAGTCCACAGAAATGGCATTGAGAAAACCAGCTTCTTTGAAGCGATCAATAACCGGAAACTGGAACAACTGCAATACGTTTACAACGGCCTGTGCCAAAAAGCTGCCATTGTTTTACCGGATCGCTATCGTCATCTTGGAAGCCTTACCGCCATCGATGAATCGTTGATCGATACCGTGTTGTCAACGGCCTGTGCTGACTACCGAAAAAAATCAAAAAAGGCCAGACTCCATTTGGGTTTTAATATCAACAGATGGAAATGGCAGTAAAAGGCCTTTTGTAAGTCCAATCCTTGATCCGGGGCAAACCGGTGTTTGTGACCGTGGCTATCAGGATCATACCCTGTGTGATTTTTTCGGGCAAATCGCCGAAGCGTATAAGCTCCGTTGGGAAATCGAACAGTTCTTTGCATGGTGGAAACGCCACCTGATCGCCGGAAGCCGGTATGGGCTGATGGTACAAATCTACGCGGGACTGATCACATGCCTGCTTTTGGCCATTTATTGCCATGAAACCCACCAGGAGCGCGTCAGTATCAGTCGCGTCCGGGAGCTGCGAATACAAATTCAGAACGAACTGCGCAAATCCGGCTACTCCCCGGATGAATACTTTTCCAAAAAACAACCTGGCTCCCGGCTATATGCAAAAAAAACTAACAGGCCAACACTGAATTTAATATGGTAAAACGGATTGATGAAAAGAGTGCTGTCGTCTTTTATTATATATTTTAATAGGTTGCGATAGGCAGACTTTTTCCCTTGACAAAGCCCGCATATGAAGAAAGACTATCAGCTTAATACATTTCGTGCACTTTCAGGTATGCGCGTGCGATCGGGGTGTCTTAGCCTCTGGTCGTTCAATGATGCCTTGATGTCCTTACAGCCCTTTTCGGCCAAGGGTATCGTAGAAAAATATAGGTGCAGACCTTGCCAATCAAGGGCCTGCTGAAAACGGCAAAGTGCCCGGTGTCCATGTCGTCCGGCCTTTTTTTGCGGCAGGCGTGGTTTTAGGGGATGCCGTGGCGAGGATTTTATTTGCAACAAATTGATAAAGTACAATGTCCTATCCAAAACATGTGACCAGGTTACAGAATGTTCCCGGTGTCCCCGCCGAACTGGAGCGGCAATTGCGGCCGGTGGCAGACAAGTTTGAGTTTTTGTCCAACGAATACTATCTGTCTCTTATCGACTGGAACGATTCGAACGATCCGATCTCTCGAATCATCATCCCCTGCGTCGAGGAGCTTGAGGAGTGGGGACATCTGGACCCTTCCGATGAGAGTAAATACTCCGTTATGCCCGGCATGCAACACAAATATGAAAGCACCGCGCTGCTGCTGGCCAGCGATGCCTGCGGCGGATACTGCCGTTTCTGCTTTCGCAAGCGGCTGTTCCTGTGCCCGGAGCAGCGGGAGATCCTCACCGACCTGGATGCTGCCCTTGCTTATATCCGGGAGCACCGTGAGATCAACAACGTGCTCGTTACCGGCGGGGATGGCCTGATGCTGCCCACGGACCGGCTGGAAAAAATAATCGCCGGGCTGCGCGCCATCGATCACGTGCGCATCATCAGGGTGGGGACCAAGCTTCCCGCCTACAACCCGTTCCGCATTCTTGACGACCCCGGTCTGTTGGAGGTAGTGAAACGCTACAGTCTGCCGGACCGGCGCATATATTTTATGACCCACTTTAACCACCCCAAAGAGATCACCCGTCACAGCGAGGCGGCTTGCAACATGCTGCTGCGGGCCGGAGCCATCCTGTGCAACCAGACCCCCATGCTGCGGGGTATCAACGACACTCCGGAGGTGCTGGGAGAGCTGTTCAACCGGCTGGCGTTTATCGGCGTGCCACCCTACTATGTTTTCCTGTGCCGGCCTACCGTGGGCAACCTGTCCTTTGCCGTGCCCGTGGAGGAAGCCCACCGGGTGTTTCAGGAAGCCAAGAGCCGTTGTTCCGGTCTGGGCAAGCGGGCCAGGTTGACCATGTCCCATACAACAGGAAAGATTGAGGTGGTTGCCTCCACCCCGACTCAGATGATTTTCTGCTACCACCGGGCCGCTGCTCCTGAACAGAGCGGTGAGGTGATAATCTGTAAAAAGCATCCTGAGGCCTACTGGTTCGACGATTACGAAGAGATTGTGGAAATTGTGAGGCCCTGAGAAAAAGAAGGATGAAAACCCCGGCCAGCCACCGTGCAGGTTCGATTTACAAATAGTTATATCCGCAGATGGACTCCAATTTACCAACCGGACCGTTTAGTATATCAAAACAACCGTACAGCCTGACGTGTTGAAAACATATGCCTTTAAAAATGTTGACACACAAGGCCTCTCTTGCTAATCCTTTTAAAATTAGAGTTTGCAAACCAGAAAGTTCAGCGGGGATGGATGGTGCGAGGCGGGGATACGAAAGGCCAGGCAACGACGCTGATCACCGGTTTTGCAGTAATCGTTTGTTATGCCTTTGTTTTCCTTCCTTTTTTGCCCGGCCGGCATGGACTTCTGGGGTATGATTACGGATTTACTCTGCCGCAGCTGCTTGACAACTATATATGGTTCAAAAAAAACGGGTTTTTCGCTGTTTACTGGTTTTCACCCTCTTTTTGCGGCGGTATCCCTGTTTTTCCCCATCCCGCCAGTTGTTTTTATTCCATCCCTCAATTTCTGACCTTTTGCGTGGGCCCATTGCCTGCAGTTGGTTTAAGCTTCCTGATTTTCGCCGCATTGGGTTACAGCGGGTTTTACCTCCTGATTCGCCGCGCCTGCAAATGCTCGAAACCGGTTGCATTTTTGTGTGGTGTGCTTTTCCTGTTCAACGGGTTCTACTGGTCAAAGGCGCTTATGGGGGCATTCATTTACAGCTCCTTCATGTTAGTGCCTTGGGTGGTGATGCTCCTGTTGCTTCCATCTGTTGCAGAAGGCGAAAGGCAGGGCGGCCAGGCCCGTAATATCCTGTTGGCGGGGTTTGCTGTCAGTTATATGGTCTACTCCGGCATGCAGACGTTTCTGCCTGCCGAGATGCTGGCCATTATGTTGGCGGGCTTTCTCTCCTGCCTGCTGTATCCCGACCGGTTCCCATTAAAGGCTTTTGCCGGCCGGTTTGCCGGCGCCTGCCTGATCGCTTTTGGCCTTTCAGCAGCAAAGCTTTCCGCTGTATACCATTTTACCGCCAATTTTCCGAGGGACTATTATCCGCTGCCCCAGTTCAAAAGTTTTTTGGCCCTCTTGAAGGTGGTGGTCGGATCCTTGTGGGGAAGTCCGGTGGATGATTTTGCCCGGAAGATGATAGTCAATACGCCTTTCCTGCTGGGACGGCATGAGTTTGAATTCTGCGTCGGGCCGGTGCCTTTTGTCGTGATCGGCGTGGCAGCGGTCGTTTTTATTTTCCGTTACCTTTCACGGCCACGGGCAGGTTTGATCGGCCTGCGGCGCGCCTTGCTTTTGATGGTGACCTGTGTGCTGGTGGGTGTTCCGCTGGCACTTAATTTTTATACGCCGGCATGGAACGCGTTTTTGAAACAACTGCCGGTGATCCGCAACAGCAGCCAGTGTGTGCGGTGGTTTGCCGTCTATATTCCAGCGCTGGTACTGCTTACAGGGGTGGCCATGGAAAGAATTGTCCGGTCCCGCCGGCTTTGTTTGGCCCTGGCCCTGGCGGGCGTGGGGAGCACAATTATTTTCAACATGGCCATGGACCGGACCTATTACTACCTTCAGCAGAGTTATTCGGGGGTTCGGGTGCAGAAGGCTTTTTTGGCCATAAAGCGGGGAAGTATCGACCCTCATATCACACATATCAGCATCGCTGTGGATGGCTGCGGCCGGCCTGGTGAACCCATATACAGGAATGACGCCTTTGTCTACAACCAATCCCAGTTTTTATGCTACGAGCCGAGTTTCGGGTACGGCCTTGAAAAGCTGCCCTTCGGAAGATTGCACGTTGGCCCGGTTATGGATGTGACGGATCGATTTTTCAATATCAAGAACCCGGCCTGTTATGTGTTCCCGGATGCCAACGGCTGCAGGCCGGGCGACCATTTCACTGTTGACCAGAGAGAGCAGGTCGTGGCTTTCACCCACTATCGGCCGTTTTCGTTTTCCATGCCGCCGGTACAGAAGGCTGCTAACATAGTGACAATATGCTGCCTGATACTCTGCACCGTTTTTCTGGCCCGGGACGGTGCCAGGCGGGCGTTGCGGCGGTTGAATACAGGAAGGGCGCCGGTTGAGGGAGACAGCCTTTCCCGGTAGATTGGCCGGGGCCTGATGTTTTGTTTCCTGACTCTGCATCCGCGTGGATCGACAAGCCCGTGCGGGTCTGCCCCGGGACAGGGAAGGAGGCTTTTTGTCCTATTGCAGGACTGTGTGGCCGCGCCGTTGGCCGTAGATCTAAGATGTTTCCATGCGTGTTTGACGCAGAAAACATAAACCGTTACGGCGCAAAATAATCCAAAAGATTGACGGCCGGGCGATACGGAACAGATGCACTGCCGGATCCGGCATGAACGGTTGACCAACATGTTGTGCCTTTGAAAATATTGATGTACAAGACCGCACCTGCCATGCATAATAGTATAAAAAGCGTATTCCTGTGCTGATCGTTTTAAAGAGAAAGAAAACCTGGCGGAAATCGGAAGGGGAGGGGATACCGCTTTTAAAATGTGCGAATATATCGATGCTAAAGGTTTGCAATGAACGTTCCCACACATTCCGGATACAAGGTGGAACATCAGTGCCCACAATGCGGCGCCCCGGTGACGCTCGAGGAGGCGGACCGGTTCTTTGAATGCCGGTTTTGCAGGGTGCGTTCCTACATATACCAGAAGAGTTTTTTTCGATACATGTTCAAGCCGTCGGAACGGACACCAAAAGATCGGAATATTATCTACATTCCCTACTGGCGGTTCAAAGGATCACAGTTTACCTGCTCGATAGAAAAGGGTGTGCGCCATCAATTCATGGACATGAGCCGGCTGGCAATACCTGAAGAGATCGGCCCGTTTCCAATGTCCCTTGGGTTAAGGTCCCAGGCCCTTCCGCTTAAGCTTGTATCCGGGGACACAGCCGGCACCTTTATTGCCCCCCTTGGTTTTAAAAAAGCATTGGCCCTCATGGAGGCAATGCTGACCGCGATAAAACCAAAGGAGCCAGCAGTTCTGAGACAGTACATAGGCGAGGCCAGAACCCTTATCTTTTCGCCCTTTTACATAGAAGAAAACCGTGTCTTTGACGCCATACTGAACAAACCTGCCGGCCATGCCGGACCGGAAATACTGAATGCGGAAAAGCTCGGCGCCTTCAGGCCCGACCAGGGAACCGCCTTTATTGCCGGTATCTGTCCGTCATGCGGATGGGATCTGCATGGAAGCAGTGATTCGCTGGTCCTGGTGTGCAAAAACTGCGACTCTATGTGGAGACCAAAAAAAGATGAGCTTGTCAGGGTGGAATTTGCGTGCGCCCAGACAGAACCGGGGGATTATATCTATATGCCGTTCTGGTGTATAAACGCCGATATCTCCGGCATTCCATTTTGCTCATACGCCGACCTGGCAAGAATCGCAAACCTTCCAAGGGCCATACTTCCTGAATGGGAAAACAGGAAGTTCTCCTTCTGGGCGCCGGCATTCAAGATAAACCCGGAAATCTTTCTGCGCCTTAGTCGGCAGTTCACGGTTTTTCAGCCGTCGCCGAAGCTGAGCCGCAAAATCCATGGTCTTGAGCTTCATCCGGTAACCCTGCCTCCAAGGGAGGGGCTTGAAAGCATAAAAATTGTAATGGCGGTGCTTGTAAAACCCGCCCGTAAATGGCTCCCGCTGCTGCCCGAAACCAAAGTCACCCCTAAAAAGGTACGCCTCGTATACATGCCGTTTGAGAAACGGCACCACGATTTTTTTTCACCCGAGATGCGGATCAGTATAGCAAAAAACTCGCTTACCGCAGGAACAAACCTGTGAATCATGCAAGCCTGTTCAGAAAACCGGCTATAGCGGCGTTTACCTCCCCTGTTTTTTCAATGGGTGCAAAATGGCCCGCCCCATCGATCACCACGAGCCTTGCGCCCGGTATGGAGTCGGCCAGATATTTTGAGTACTTTAAGGGCGTGGAAAGGTCTTCAGAGCTTCCTATGACCAGCACCGGCATATCTATCGTGGAGAGCCGATCCATCACATCAAACGCGTTGCAGGCTGTAAAATCGTCCTTGGCAACAGCCGGGTCAGAGGTCATTGATTTCCTGACTTCCGCGCGTATGGCATCTGTCCGGTGCGGTTCAGCCAGGGCGACCGAAAGCGTAAGATCCGCAAAGGTGTCCATACCCTTTTCAAGTGTCTCGAAAACAAGGGGCAGGACCTTCAGCCTGGCTCCTGTGCTTATAAGCACACCCGCGCGGAAAACGCCGGGGTTGCCGATGAGCAGATTCTGGGCAATCGCCCCGCCCATGCTGTGGCCGCACAGAACCGGGGAACCAAGGCAGAGCAGATCGACAAACTCCAGAACCCTGTCTGAATACTCATCAATGGTTTTGGCTCCCGGCCCCAGGCTTTCCCCGTGGCCCGGAAGGTCTGCTGCCACACAGTTGGCCGCATGGGAAAGGCCTGTCACCTGCCTGGCCCAGAAACTCTTCGACATCCCTGCCCCGTGAATAAAAAGCAGCGTGGGCCTGTCCGGCTCAAAAGGCCACGGTTCCGCAATAAAGGCGAATCCTTGCTCCTGTCCCTGAAACATGCTCCCTCCTTTTGTCGAATATGGAAAAACGACCTGCTCATCTGTCGCTATGGAGCGCCAGCGAAATGGCGGTCAGATGGAGTGCTTTGTTCAAATTTATATTTTTATGAATAATTTCAAAAATCTGGGACGAGCATAAAAGGCTCTTGTTTTAGAACCATGCCCGCTCCCTTTTGTTCGGGGCTGGATATAATAGCCCATCTTGCCTGTTAAAAAGTCAAAGCCCTTCTCTCTTATCGTGTTTCTTACTAAATTATAGTCTGCTTTCACGGCATCATAAATTTCATCTTCTAAATCAAATTCTACAACAGAATGGATATAACTTGGTTCATTAACATCTTCTCCTACTATTCGGGCAACAACTACTATTTTCCTTAATTTTGCCAACAGATGGCTTTCCTCAAATTCTTTTTGGAGAACATTAACCGGATCTATCATTGTTACAGCCATTGTTTCCTTAAAAGTAAGTGATCCGTTTTTTTTATATTTAAGAGGAATGGATTTTAACTCCCATGAACCAAAATTTGGAGATTGTGCCGAATTTATAGGAAGTTCTAGATACCTTTCAAATACATGCCCGGCCCAGCCTTTGTTCACTTTTCCATTACGATAAATGGTAACACCGTATTTTTCCGCCAATTCATGCAATTCTTTTCCAACAAGTTGACTCAATTTTTCAATGGCCTCTTTTCTATCCATATTTACTCCTCAAGGCAGAGTACTATAAGACTCAGAAGACTCACTTACATGCAGACTCTGAAAAATACGGCCCTGTCTTTTTGGGTTGATTTCTTCTTTTAATCTCTGAATTGCCAATTCGTCTAAATATTTTTTCTCCGAATCTATGCCTACAAATTTTCTTTTATAGCGTATTGCAACGACTCCGGTAGTTCCACTACCACAAAATGGATCAAGAACAATATCTCCTTCATTGCTTGAAGCTAAAACAATTCTTTCCAGTAATGCTTCAGGTTTTTGTGTTGGGTGTTTGCCATATTTTTTTTCACCATTTTTAGGTGTGTTGATAGCCCAAACACTTCTCATTTGTTTATCAGGCTTTTTAATGAAATCACTATTCCAATCACCATGTTTCATTAAATCGTAATTAAAAGTATGTTTAGCTTTTTTATTTTTCTTCGCCCATAGTAATGTTTCATGGCTGGCTGTAAACATTCTACAAGATAAATTTGGCGAGGCATTTGGTTTAAACCAACATATATCGTTGATTAAATGCCATCCCTGTTTTTGAAGGGCAAAACCACAGGCATATATTGAATGGTAAGTCCCAGAGATCCATAAAGTTCCATTCGGCTTTAAAACCCTTTTACATGCTTCAATCCACCTATAGTGAAACTGAAAGTCTTCCTCTATCCCTCTGCTTTTATCCCATTTGCCCTTATTAACACTTACTCTTCTACCAGCGTGACAAGTAAACCCGTCATTTGATAAATTATATGGGGGATCTGCAAAAATCAGCTCAATGCTTTCCTTGGGCAATTCTTTTAAAACCTCTATAACATCTCCAAGATAAAGCCTAATACCTATATCACTGAAATATGGTGTCATTTTATTTTTCCTTTTAATTGGTTTAATAAATTTTTCAGGCCTGTGCCACTTTTTATCCACTTATCTTCATCTTTTTTCCAGCCTTCCCAAGACATAGCTCTACCTTTGCCAGTAGGATAATTAACATCTTCTTGCCCCCAAATCCATTTATAAGCTTTTAGAAGAGCCTCTGGATCTTCACCAATATATCATCATATATCTGCTTATGAGTAATTTGCCAAAGAGTTTGTTTTTTCGAAAATATCCTCAAACTTATATCCTCGATAAGGTATTCCCTCTAAGTTTTTATGAATTCCTTTCGTTCAGCATTCTTTATGTTTAAATTTTTTATGTATGCTTATAAATGTTATGCCTTGCCATATTTTCATTATCCTTTTAATGCTAACAACGTCAGTGTCCAAAAACCGATTTTTGACAGCATAATTGATAAGGGCAACCTGTTTTTTGATTTTAAAACTGGTAATAATAAATTCAAGTAGTTATCAGTTAAAAAAGGCGTTTTTTTGGTTTATTTTGAACAACAATGATTACATGTATAACAATATATTCTGCACACCGTCAACGTTGTTGCCTGGCAGAATCCGGCATGCGTGAAAAATAGCTGTATATTATATCGGTAAGTGCCTCTATGAGCCTTGTTTCATCAATCTGTGGCCCGATGAACTTGGCTGTATGCGCCACATGCTCCACGGCATTGTGGACTATGATGGCCGTGGCGTAGGGGTCGCGAATATTGAGACGTTCCCGGTTCGCCTTGATAAGAGTCATTATCTGCTCTACCTCTCGGCTCCGTTCCCTTTCATACACGCGGTTTATATCAGGATCCGAATAACGCAGGGCGTGTGTCTGGCTCAGGAACCCCGGAGCTATGTCGTAAGCGGCAAAGACGTTTTCTATTATCGACCTTACGTTTTCACGAGTAAGTGCGTCAACCCTGTAGGTGCCGATATCCTTCCATATGACAGAATAGGCCTGGTTTAAAAAATCCTCCAGAATCTCAAGTAAAAGCTGCTTTTTGTTTTTGAAATAGGAGTAAAAGCTGCCTGTTGAAACCCCGGCCTTTTTTGCGATCTCTTTTGAGTTTGTCCCATGTATCCCTGCGCTTGAAAAGAGCGCCAGCGCCGCCCTCTTTATCTTCTCCCGCGTTTGATGGCTGCGCTGCTGCCTTGGAATCCTGACGTTTCCCATATCTTTTTCAGTTGGCCCCGTGATTTCAGGTTGCGATTAACATGAATTATAGTTCAATTTTTTATATACATCAAACAGACTATTATCATATAATTTTTTCTTGACAAAATGAACTATATTTCATATTTTTTACTTCAGTTTCAAGACAGCTGTTTTCAAAGCAGGAGACACATGAAGGCGCTTGAGCTCAACATCTCTCCATTGCGGTTTGCCGCGGCCAGGGCATATGCTGCACTATTCGGGCAAAAGTCATTCTACGCGGGGCCTTTCCGGACAGTAAGAGTTGTGGACATCCCGGAACCATCCCTTCCCGGAGACGACTGGGTTAAAATCCAAACCAGCTACTGCGGGTTCTGCGGCAGCGATTTAAACCTGATAATCCTGCACGATTCGCCAAGCGCAGAGCCGTTTACCAGTTTTCCGTGTATTCTTGGCCACGAGTTCGTGGGCCGCATTGTTGAAACCGGGGCCGCTGTCCGGGGTTTTGCCCCGGGAGACGCTGTGGCAGTCAACCCGGCCATCGGCTGCAGAATCAGGGGCATAACCCCGGCCTGTTCTGCATGCAGGGCCGACAGGCCCGGTAACTGCAGGAACCAGGCAAAAGGCAGGTTTTCTCCAGGCATGTTCCTTGGGTTGATCCATGATCTAAACGGCGGTTTTGCTCCTTACGTGGTGGCTCATCAGAGCCAGTTGTTTCATGTGCCAGAAGGGCTTGATCTTAAAACGGCGGTAATGACAGAGCCTTTGGCCGTAGCTCTTCAGGCATTGTTTGACAACCCGCCCCGTGCAGAAGACAGGCTTCTTGTAATCGGAGGAGGTGTGATAGGGAACCTGATTGTGCAATGCGCCAGGGTTTTTGCACCCAAATGCAGCATAGCAGTAGTGGACCCGTCACCTGTTGCCGGGAAGCTGGCAAAAGAGCTGGGGGCAGACGAGATTATACCGCCCGGTGGCATTATTGACCGGGGGGCGGTCATAACCGATGCAACATGCTATAAGCCGATGCTTGGAGCGTCCATATTAAGGGGCGGGTTTGAACGGGTATATGATACTGTTGGAAGCTCTGCCACCCTGAACACCGCCATGCGGGTAACATCAGAACTTGGAACGGTGAGCGTTGTCGGGATCGGGAAAAAACTGAAACTCGATCCAACCCCCTTATGGCTCAAGCTGCTGACGGTAAAGGGGGTGTATGCTTACGGCGTGGCGGACTGGAACGGTTCCCGGCGTCATATGTTTGAAATCGCCATGGAACTTATGGCCGCCAACCGGGTCAAGGCTGATCGCCTGATAACCCACACCTTTCAGCTGGATGATTACAGGCGTATGCTCAAGGTCAACATGAACAAGGCAGAACACGGTGCTGTCAAAACAGTGGTCGAGTTTAATCCGGGTATTTCATGAGTCGGCTCGGCTGCAGATTCAACACGTTTGAATTTTTTTAAACCCACACATGGAGAAGCAGATGAGAATGTCGATTTTACTGTTTTTAATCTACCGGATGCTGTGGATATCATCCAAGGTAAACCCCCGGTTCAAGCGGTTCATCCGGAAAGCCAGGGTGAGACTGATGATAAAAACCGCTGACGGCCGTCATGCCAGGCTGTTTGTGTTTGAGAACGGCAGGGTATCCACAGCAACAGGGCCGGATCACCGCTTTGACGCAGCGTTGGTGTGGCAGGATCCGGGAACCGCAGTTTCGGTGATGCTCAAACGAAGCCAGGAAGCCATATTCTATGCGGCAGCCGAGGGCAAACTGAAACTGGAAGGTATGAGCGTATACGCCCTGTGGTTCGACGAAGCGGTAAAACAGGCGCTCTGATCCCAAAAAATATACACGCGGAACAACCATACAGGAGGCAGCTATGGCAAAGAAGATAACCGGCGGGCATCTTGCGGCAAAGTACATGAAGGAGATGGAAAAGGTTGACACGGTGTTCACCATTTCAGGTGGCCATATAGAAAACCTGCTCGACGGCATGGCACAGTATGGCATACGAGCCGTGGATGTACGCCATGAACAGGCCGCGGCAATGATGGCGCATGCCTGGTCGGTTTACAGAAATGAACCGGGCGTATGTCTGGTCACGGCAGGCCCTGGGTTTACAAACGCTCTTACCGGCATTGTAAACGCCCATCTGGAGAATGTTCCCCTGGTGGTGCTGTCAGGGCGGCATCCGATACGGGACGACCTGAAGGGGGCGCTTCAGGAGATGAACCAGATCGATATGGTCAAGCCGGTTACAAAGTGGTGCGCCACATGTTATGACCCTGCCAGAATCCCGGAGTATCTTTCCATCGCCTTCCGGCAGGCCACAATGGGCCGGCCCGGCCCGGTGTTCCTGGAGCTGCCGCCTGATATTCTGTTTGCCGAAACAGACGAAAGCCTTGTCGCCATGCCTTCACGACGCCGCCACAAGACTTATGTCTCACCGGCACAGGACGAGCTGGAAGAGGCAGCCCGGATAATAAACGGCGCGCAAAAGCCCATGTTCCTTGGCGGAAGCGGCATAGGCATGAGCGATTGCGGCAAGGTGCTGGAACAGTTTCTCCGGAAAACCGGAATACCCTTTGCCCTTATCAACTACGGGCGCGGGGTTCTTCCGGACAACCACCCCCAGTCGGTCAATCCGGGCGGGTTTACCGGCCTTACCGCAGGTCTTCCAATGTGTGACGTGATTATTGCCGCAGGCGTTCGTTTTAACTGGGTTCTTCAGTCGGGCAGCCTTTTCCCCGACGCCAGGGTTATCCGTATCGACATAGAGCCTACCGAGATTGACCGCAACCGGTCCGTGGATGTCGGCCTTGTGGGTGACGCAGGCCGGGTGCTGGAACAGCTGATGCCTCTGGTGGAACAGCGCAGCCACGAAAAATGGCTTGAAACCTTCAAAAACGCCTATACGGCTTTCATGACCACGGAACTTGAAAAACGAAACACCGCTTCCGACCCGATACATCCATCCCGGCTGGTGGAGCAAATCCAGAGGACGTTCGGCGAAGACGCTTATTACGTGGCTGATGGAGGCGATACCACATACTATGGCATGTCCGGTTTTGCCTCGCGCCACAGGGCCGGGGTTCTTGCTCCGGCCGGTGGCCTGCTGGGATGTCTTGGAACCGGTATTCCCTTTGCCATAGCTGCAAAGCTTGCGCATCCCAACAAGCCGGTTATAGTGTTAAACGGCGATGGTTCCTTTGGATTTAATGCCATGGAGTTCGACACAGCCGTGCGGCACAACATCCCCATAATCTGTGTTGTGAACAACGACTGTGCGTGGGGTATGATAAAACACTCGCAGGAGATAAGCCTGGGACCTGACCGTTGCACATGCGCCGACCTGGGATTGCGCCATTATGAAAAGATGGTTGAGGGGTTGGGCGGCTATGGCGAACTGGTCACAAAGGATGAAGAGATAGTGCCGGCTTTAAAGCGTGCCGCCGGGTCAGGCAAACCTGCCTGCATCAATGTTTTGACCGACCCGACGGTGACCAGCCCGGCCACGGTTCTGTTTTACCAGAGCTTTGCGGGACTGGGTTAGTCCGGATAGCCTGCTTGATCGTCATTACAGGAGGTAGCCATGGGCAAAGCAATGATTTTTCTCGGACTGTTCCTGGTCGCAGCCGGCCTGGTCCTGGTTTACGCACCCGGTCTGCTTAACTGGTTTGGCAAGCTGCCCGGAGATATCAGGATAGAGTCCGAGCGGGGCGGGCTGTTTATTCCCATAACTTCCATGATTATTGTCAGCGTCGTGCTTACCATTCTTCTGAATCTCCTGGGACGCCATTGACTCTCCGGAAAAGACGGCATGCAGAACGCCCTGCGAACGGGCCGGAACCTGCCGCAAAACGGAATCTTTTTTGCCCTGGCTGGGCGCAAAAACAGCCATTATGCCCCAGCTCCTGGAAAAGGGTATGGGGCTGTTTGGAGTGTCCCTGCTTGCCTGGTTTTAAATGTCCATCCTCAAAAACCAGTAGCCATCGTGATACTCCTGCCCGGCCTGCTTAACCTCAACTTTTGAAGAAAATATAGGGCCGTCCGTAACGACTGTATGGTACTCCCCAAGCTCCCCACACGGATCGATCCCGGCCTGTTCCATCTCTGGTATGGCCCGGGCATCTATGGACTTGCCGAGAAACCGTTTATCCAGTTTGTTTTCATTAACCACCACAATCCGTGCGGCAAAGCCTGAGCCAATGAACTTATCCAAAAGTTCGCGCCGATCGCGTTTCCACAATGGATGGACAGGTTGAATCCCCACGATTTCACACACACGCCTTACCCATGCCAGGTGCTCTTCTATGTCAATATCACCGAATACGCCAACCTCGATCCCGTTTTTCTTAAATTCTTCAAGGGCAAGGATAAATTGTGATTCATACTCTTGCCACGATGCAGAACGGAAAACCGGCTGTATCCCGAGACTTTCCGCCTGTTTCTCTATCAATGGTTTGGGAAGCCCGTG
>MZGQ01000123.1 GCA_002085115.1 Desulfococcus sp. 4484_241 | reverse complement strand
CCATTTGGCGGGCTGTTAGGACTGATTAAATTTTTGGATTTGATTGATTTTGCTGAAATTTTTGATTCAGCTTATATTGCGCCGCGCCGCGATCCCAAGCTGGGACACTATTCGATGGTAGCAGGTATTTTAATGCTACTGTTTATAGGGTTTAATCGGTATCTATCATTTTGTATATATTCGGTTGGCCGCAAAAACTTGCTGTCGCATAAAACGTGCAAAAATTTTTGCACGGTATGTATTGCGAAAATAAAAAGTTATCAGGACACGAACAATCCGGCCATACGATGGCCGTGGGGGAACGATGATAAAAATGTAAATCGGTAAACAGGAATGACTAACGCTGATTAATTTTGATATGGCCGAAAGGCCGATTGCGGAAAGTTACGTGCAAAATTCAGGCAATATACTTATTTTTTATAGTCATAACAAAAACTTATGGTATAATTTTACCCCTGTTACAATCAAGGCCCTTGATTAAACTCCATAATGAAATTTACAGAAAAAATGTTGCTTTATCCATTGCCAATATTCCCACCAGGAGAATGCCATGTTTATTCCGCTTTCAAAAAACGTGTTATATCTCTTGCTTTTAAACAACTTGAATGGTATTAAAACTGTTTATTTGTTCATAGCGGGCTTGTCCCGTTCGGTGTTGCAGTTTAAGAAAGGCAGGTGTGGCTTAAGGCTTTAAGGAACCAGGTTTAGTTAAACTTTATGTTAAGGAGGAATTATGGCTTACGATGCAGTAAACATGGCTGATTGGCAGATCTCCGAGGAAGCGGAGAAGAACATGCCTACACCGGAACAGTGGATGGAGAAGCTTGGTCTTGAAAAGGACGAGGTTCTTCCGGTTGGCCGTCTGGCCAAGCTTGATTTTCTCAAGATAATAGAGCGTCTGAAAGACAGGCCTGACGGGAAGTATATTGAGGTCACCGCTATTACTCCCACTCCTCTTGGCGAGGGCAAAAGCACGACATCTGTTGGTCTCATGGAAGGCCTCGGTGCAAGGGGCAAGAACGTTGGCGGAGCACTTCGTCAGCCCTCGGGCGGGCCTACCATGAATGTCAAGGGGACGGCAGCAGGCGGCGGCAACTCGCTTTTGATACCCATGACCGAGTTCTCGCTGGGCCTTACTGGTGATATCAACGACATCATGAACGCCCACAACCTTGCCATGGTGGCGCTTACGGCACGCATGCAGCATGAACGTAACTACAACGACGAGCAGCTGCAGAGGCTTACGGGTATGCGCAGGCTTAACATCGATCCAACCAGGGTAGAGATGGGATGGGTCATCGATTTTTGTGCACAGGCACTGCGTAATATCGTTATAGGCCTTGGCGGCCGTTACGACGGTTTCACCATGCAGTCCAAGTTCGGAATAGCAGTAGGTTCCGAGTGTATGGCGATCCTTGCTATCGTAAGGGACCTGGCCGATCTCAAGGAAAGGCTGAACAATATCACGGTCGCATTTGACAAGAGCGGCAAACCGGTTACTACCGGGGACCTTGAGGTTGGGAACGCCATGACAGCGTTCATGAGAAACACGATTAACCCCACCCTGATGTGCACCGCCGAGTACCAGCCCTGCATGGTGCATGCCGGCCCGTTTGCAAATATCGCAGTGGGCCAGTCCTCTATCATAGCCGACCGTATAGGTCTTAAAATGTTCGATTACCACGTAACCGAATCCGGGTTTGCAGCAGACATAGGATTTGAAAAGTTCTGGAACGTGAAGTGCCGTTTCTCCGGCCTGAAACCGCATGTTTCGGTTCTGACCACCACGATTCGTGCCCTTAAGATGCACGGCGGCGGGCCCAAGGTTGTCCCGGGCAAGCCGCTTCCGGACGAGTACACCAAGGAAAATCTTGAGCTGGTTGAAAAGGGCCTGCCAAACATGGTGCACATGATCAATGTTATCCGTAAGGCAGGTATAAATCCGGTTGTGTGTGTAAACCGTTTCTACACAGACACCGATGCAGAGGTCGCAATTGTAAAGAAGGCGGCGGAGGCTGCAGGCGCTCGTTGTGCCGAGTCCAAACACTGGGAACTCGGCGGTGAAGGTGCGCTTGAACTTGCGGACGCTGTTATCGATGCCTGCGAAGAAGGGAACGATTTTGATTTTCTCTATCCGCTGGAGATGAAACTGCGTGATCGTGTCGAGCTGATCGCAAAAGAGGTTTACGGTGCCGATGGCGTGGATTGGCTGCCTGATGCAGAGGCCAAGGCCAAGATGCTGGAGGATGACCCCAAATATGCCGATTATGCCACCATGATGGTAAAAACACACCTCAGCCTCTCCCACGATCCTGCGTTGAAGGGCGTCCCAAAAGGTTGGCGGCTGCCGATCCGTGACGTTCTGATATACTCTGGAGCAAAGTTCCTCTGTCCATGCGCAGGAACGATCAGCCTTATGCCCGGTACCGGCTCCAACCCCGCCTTCAGGAGAATAGATGTCGATACAAAGACCGGCAAGGTTATGGGGCTGTTCTAAGCGAACCGGGAAAAGTTGTATCTTTTGTAATCAAAAAGAAGGGGCCCGGACGCCGGGTCCCTTTCTTGATTTGAAATATATAAAAATGGTGGTTGCCAGATGAAATGCCTGCTTATTAATCCTTTTTACCCAATCTCTGAGACGCCTTCGCCGCCGCTTGGTCTTGCCTACCTGGCGGCAGTGCTTGAGCGGGCAGGATTTGAGGTCAAGATTCTTGATTATGTCGTATATCCATACAGCAGGGAATCTCTTGCAGAATCGTTAAATTCTTTTTCGCCAGGGCTTGTGGGCATTACCGCCGTTACCATGACCTTTGATCATGCCGCTCAGATCGTTGGCGCACTCTATTGCCAGAGATGGCCGATATGATTCTGTCCGGGGAATCGTTTACAGGGAAAACGGGCGGATGCACGTTACGCCTGCCAGGGAAAACCCGGTAGATGTAAAATCGCTTCCAATTCCGGCCAGGCACCTTCTTCCCCTCGGCAGGTACAAGGCGCTTAACATGCCGGTCAGCATGACCACAAGCAGGGGCTGTCCCTTTAAGTGTATTTTCTGCGTGGGAAGAAAAATGGTGGGCTCCCGTGTCAGATATCGCGCTCCTGTCTCGGTGGTGGATGAAATGGAGTACCTGAAAGGATTGGACTTTCCCCAGGTTAATATAGCCGATGATCTTTTTACTGCCAGCAAAAATCACTGTTTCGGCGTATGTGACGAGATAGAGGCGCGCGGGCTTGATCTCAAGTGGTCCTCCTTTGCAAGGGTTGACCTGGTCAGTTACGAACTTTTAAAAAAGATGAAGGGCGCAGGCTGTGTTGCCGTGAGTTTCGGGGTGGAAACCGCCAACCCCCGGATTCTTAAAACCATCAGGAAAGGGATCACCATAGAGCAGGTCGAGGCGGCTGTTTCGGCATGTGCGGATGCGGGAGTGCTGCCCCATTTATCTTTTATACTTGGCCTTCCGGGTGAAACACCAGAAACCATAGAGGAGACACGTACATTCGGTGAAAAGCTCAAGGCCATGGGCGCATCCTACGGATTTCATCTTCTTGCGCCGTTTCCCGGCACGGAAATACGCGAAAGGGCGCAAGAGCTGGGCATCCGTATACTTACAAACGATTGGCGGGAGTACCACGCCAACCGCGCCATTGTCGAAACAGATGGGGTCGACAGTGCAACCATGGATGGTGTCGCAAAACAGTGGAAAGATGAGTTCGACGAGTATCTCGGCGAAGTAAAAATGAAAATGGAGAACGGCACAGCAACGCCACAGGAGGCGTGGCAGCTTGTAAGTCTTGAGAATACGGTGATAAACTGCGATCTTATGATGAAATCGGCTATTGAAAAAAATGGTGCCTGGGCTGTTTCTCAAAGGCGTTGTGACCAGGATGAACTGCTTGCAACATTGGCAAAGCGGGTCTATGATTACACCGGTTACCCAGCCGCTCGGGTCAAAGACAGTCTAAAATGGGCCATGGATGCCGGTGCCCTTGAGTATAAAATCAGTGGAGAGACGGTTAAATGGTCGTGGCGCGATCACCTTTAGATATACCTGGTGGGAAAGTCGTTGCGTTTAAAAATGTATACGGAAGACGAAGACTTAACCTGGTTTACATCCATAAATGGCCTTTTCGCTGAACCTTATGGCCCCCGCCTAATCCATCCCCATCCTTTTTTTGACCTTTTCTATCTCTCTTTCTATGCGTTTTCGCTCCTCTGCTGAAATATCCTCCCTGTTGAGCTGTATACGGAGGTTTACAAGCAGCATCTCCTCCCTGTAATCTTTACAGGTGTATCGTGGTATAGCAGACATTGTCGTTAGCTATATTGTGCTTATGTTTCTGACCAGCTCTTTGTATATGTGGTAAAACTGATTATATTCCGAAAGCCCCCTGGTGAGTATTTTTTCAAAGTGGTTTATGTCGTTTACGTTTACTATTATATTAACGCTCTTTTTAAATGCCTCCATGTGGTCCATTGTCTTGAATCTCTTTGTGAGCATCACCACGAATATCTCCCGCCTGATTTTCATCTTCAGCCGCTCCAGGTATATGAGCAGACTGTTTGCGTCAGGGCTCCTGGAACCGAATGTTTCGTTTACAACTATCATGTCGTACAGGTGATACCTCATCTTTTTAAGAGCGTCACGGACGTCAGAGGCTTCTGATATGTGGTATTCCATGAAGGTGAGAACCTTTTTGATCGGTTCTTTTATAAGCGGCTCAGATTCGCAGATAAGGGCGGTTTCCCCTTCTTCCTCTATGAAGTCAAACGGTTTCTCAGATGCGTCATAAGTACCCCTGTCATCAGAATCGGAACCTTCGGTAAATCCGAATGCATTTTTCCCTTGCAGGAAGGGCAGCGCACAGACACGCTTTTCCCCTTGGGCAGCTTGCTGTCCGGCACTTTGAAGCCTGCTCCGCATTTGTTGCATTTTATATCCATGGCCTTCCCCTTAAGTTTTGCCGTATTTTCTATCTATTTCAAGATGCTCTATCTCTGTGGTGGCTTCTCCCCTTGCGCTTTTGATCATGTCTATGCCTCTGCCCACCACTCCCTTGCGGGAGGCGTAACCCTTGGCAACGTCTTCTGTTATGAAGCCTTCGCTGTACAGGTTTATTATATAGTCGTCAAAGGTTACCATGCCGAAGGCCTCGTTTTGCTTGATAATCTCATAAAATGTCCTGCCCTCGCCCTCTCCATGGAGAATCGTATCTTTCACGCGCAGATTTGTGCCCAAGATCTCAAAAGCTGCGATACGGCCACCCCCTACTTTGGGTAAAAGCCTCTGGCATACGATCCATCTTAATGTTTCGGCAAGCCGGATACGTATCTGCTGCTCCTCGTCGGCATCGAACATCCCGAGAATACGGTTTATTCACGCATTTCGCCCACCAGGATAACCTTTGGCGCCTGCCTGAGTGCGGCTCTCAAGCCATTTATGAAGGTGTCAAAATCTGTGCCAAGTTCCCGCTGGTTAAAGGTGGCCTTTTTGTGGGGATGCATGTATTCCACAGGATCCTCAAGGGTAACTACGTGAACCGACCTGTTTTCGTTTATCTCTTCCAGGATAGCGGCAAGTGATGTTGATTTACCTGTTCCGGTGGCGCCTGTAAAAAACACTATTCCGTTGAGCTCTTTGGATATTTCCCGGAATATATCGGGAAGCCCCAGGCTTTCTATTGTTGGTATGGTTGATTCCAGGCGCCGCAGCACTATGGAGTACTGTCCGGATTGGGAAAAGACGTTGACCCTGAAGCGTGCCTTGCCCGGGAGGGAGTAGGACAGGTCGCAGGAGCCGTGCTTTACCAGCATTTCCGTGAGCCTGCGGTCGTTGTCTATCAAGGTCAAGGCAAAGGTTTCGGTCTGGAAAGGGGTGAGCGGTTTGTATCCTCCGCCAACGTCCACCGGTATAAGTTCCCCGGCACTTTCAACCTGGAACGGTTTTCCCACGGTAAGGTTGATATCCGACACGTTTTCATACGAGTCCAGAAGACGTGTAAGAATATGATCTACTTCCGCTCTCTGCATATTGCCCCTCCTGGGTTACACCTCGGTAAAGTCTTTTGGCGCTGATTTCAAGAATCCTCTGAAAAGTGACTTGTCGTTGGCCTTTGCATATGCCTCATCCGCGCTGATCCAACCCTTGTGGTAAAGCATCATTATAGCATCATCTAAAAGCTGCATACCGTATTTTTTCCCGGTTTGCATCATGGAGGGTATCTGGTGTGTCTTTGACTCACGGATAAGGTTGCGTACGGCAGGGGTAGCTATCAGAATTTCGGGAGCCACGCACCTGCCTATTTTGTCTATACGCTTGAAAAGAACCTGGGACACAACCGCCCTGAGGCCATCGGCAAGAGTCGAACGTATTTGTGCCTGCTGTTCTGCCGGGAAGACCTCGATGATACGGTCAACGGTCTTGGCCGCGCTTGTTGTGTGAAGGGTGCCGAACACCAAGTGTCCGGTTGCAGAGGCTTCAATGGCAAGGGATATGGTCTCAAGGTCCCTCATCTCCCCCACCAGTATTATGTCAGGGTCTTCACGCAGCGCCCCCCTGAGAGCAGCGGCAAATGATTTTGTATGAAGACCTACCTCCCTGTGGCTCACTATGCAGCTTTTGCTCTCGTGCACGAATTCTATGGGATCTTCTATCGTTATGATGTTGTCTTTGCGGGTCCTGTTTGCCTCGTCGATTATGGCGGCAAGCGTGGTGGATTTACCGCTTCCAGTGGGGCCGGTCAGGAGGACGAGGCCTCTGGGGAGGGAGGCAAGTTTAGGAACAACAGGAGGAAGGCCAAGCTGCTCGGCGTTTAGTATGGTGCTTGGGATCTCCCTGAATACTGCTCCAACGCCTTTTCTGTGCATGAAGAAATTAACACGGTAACGTGCAAGCCCCGGTATCTCATAGCCGAAATCCACATCTCCGGTTTCTTCGAAAACCTTTACCTTCTCTTCAGGAGCTATCTCATAAAGCATGGCCCTGAGCTCCTCGTTATCCAGGACCTTGTATTTAACCCTTTCAATATCACCTCTGATTCTAAGGGCAGGCTGCAATCCGCTGATAAGGTGCAGGTCAGATGCACCCTGCTCATGCATCAGTCTGAAAAATGCATCTATTTTTGCCATTTTTCTCCTCCGAATGTTTTACATCGGCTATATAATACAATCGCGTCTGATATTTGCCTGCTCATCCAAGTCTCTGGGCCATCATGAACAGGCTGTTTACAAGAAAAGACTGCAAAAACACAATGACAAGGATCACAACAATAGGAGAAAAATCTATTCCCCCGTAAACTGTCGGCAGGGCTCTCCGGATACGGTATAAAAGAGGTTCGGTGAGATTGTTTATAAACCGCACTATCGGGTTGTATGGGTCCGGATTTACCCATGAGAGGACAGCCTGCGCGATAATCACGTAGGTGTAGAGGGTTAACACTATGTTTAGAATTTTGGCAACTGCGACAAGGAAATTTGCAAGTATGAACATAACAAGAATTCTCTACATTTTAATTATAGGTATTTTGGACCATGTCCCGACCTTCTGCCATTGTTGATAATGTAGAGTTATAGCCTGAAATAGTCAAGAAGATAGAGACCAGGGTATGTGTTAATTTTGTTTTCGTCCCGTGTCGAATTGATAAAGCAACATTTTTTTGCAAATTTCATTATGGGGTTTAATCAATTCTCCTCCAGTTCCAAATAGACCTTGCCTACGCCTACTTTCCCAATCCTCGCTTTTCTGCCAGGGCTCGGCTCCCAACACCCGACTACGTTCGACCTTCATGGCCTCGTTGATCAATATGGAAATCGCACTTTCCAGGCCTTCCATACCGTTTTCAATTATCGCTTCTGTCATCTGTTCGATTGCGTTATTCTCTTTGCAGTAGGTGATTTCTGGTTCCTCCTTTCTTTGCTTGGATAATAAACCTTCAGAGGACCGATTTGACCCACCAATTTCAAGCTCTTTCTCCGATGGCTAAATCGCAGTAGCTCGAAACGAAATTACAGACAAAATGGTACACTAACTGATGGCATCACCCCGTAAAACACATCGTAGCGCCTCTATTTTTTCTTTCGGCCAATGGGTGAGATTGGCTAAAGTACGTTTCGTGACACAAAGTACGTTTCGTGACACGCTTGCCCTGGCGTTTCCCTTCGCGCAGCAAAATGGTCGGTTTAGAGCCCCGGTTTGGCACAGTTTCGATATACATGGGAACATATGAAAAAATAAAAAATACCTAGTTTTTTACTGGAACTTCAGATTAAAGGTTGCTTAGACAGGAACGGGATTGATCCGTTGTGGTTGTTGCAAATACACCAACGAAGGTGGGGCATGGCTGTAACGGAATCCCAGGGAAATGGAGTGAAAGTCATGCCCTGCCTGAGCCCGCGTTCGACAGTTGTAGGCCAAATTACGTTTCCAAATGGGGTCTCCCCGACCGTAAGTACCGGAAATTCCTACATCCGTCCTTTTGTCGACCAAAGAAAGT
>MZGQ01000122.1 GCA_002085115.1 Desulfococcus sp. 4484_241 | reverse complement strand
TAGAGAGTTGAAATATCTATCCCCACGTCCCTGGCAATCATGCGCGTGGTTGTTCCGTCATATCCATACCTGGCAAACAGTTTTTGTGCCGAGGCAAAAATCTTCGCTTTCATGGAATCAGGATTGGCCCTGGCTTTTTCAAGAGTGCTTTGCATGATGTGATGTAAGTATTCCAGCAAAAATCAGGTGAGAATTATATTCAAGCTACCGCTTCCATCAATTGATGGAGAAAGAATAGCTCATCTTAAAAAATCGTGTCAAGTTTTTTATCAAACAGTGCATAATTTTTCTGTTTTTGCCTGACCAGCCGGAAAACGGTAATGTCGGAAGATAGAGGCTTTGCCACTATTTACCTTACAAAAAATCTCGAATCTAAATCTGTTCCATATATAACACGGAAGGTTGATTTCATGCGGCAAACCAAATAAAGTAGGCTCACCTTAGACAGAGGACTTGACAGGATTTAAAACAGCAGGGACCTGAAAATGGCAGAAAGAGAACACTGGAAAAATCGTTCTGTTTTTATCATGGCGGCAATAGGTTCGGCCATAGGGCTTGGAAACATGTGGCGCTTCCCATATATTGCGGTTCAGAACGGCGGCGGGGCGTTTCTGATACCCTACATGATAGCTCTTCTCACGGCTGGAATACCGTTGATGATTATCGAATACGGGCTTGGAATCCAGACACAGGGATCATCTCACATCGCTCTTGGGAGAATCTGGAAACCACTTCGCTTTGTCGGATGGGTGGCAATCCTGTGTGCTCTTGTTATAAACATCTACTACTGCATGATACTGGGATGGACATGGGAATTTCTCTTCGACATTTCCGGTATCGGGACATGGGGCAACAGCATGGCTGCAAGCAATGCCCATTTTTCAAACACTATTCATATATCAAGCGGGCCCTGGGATTTTGAAACGATTTACTGGAACCTGGTTTTTGGACTGTTTTTAACCTGGATTATCATATGGGCGATTATAAAAAACGGCCTTTCCGGAATAGGCAAGGCCCTTCTTTTTACCGTTCCTCTTCCTGTTATCCTTCTGTTGATTCTGCTGGTACGAGGGGTAACCCTCGACGGTTCAGTTGTAGGGCTTAATTACTATCTCATACCGGACTGGGGCAAGCTTTCCGACCCCAAGGTATGGCTTGCAGCATATGGGCAGATCTTCTTTTCTCTTTCCCTTGGTTTTGGCACCATGATAGCATATGCCTCTTTTATGCCAAAAGACGCGGAACTTCCGAACTCGGCAGCCATAACATCTTTTTCAAACTGCTGTTTCAGCTTTCTGGCCGGCCTGGCAGTATTCAGCGTGCTTGGGTATTTTGCCGTGGCAACCAACTCTCCGATAGAAAAGGTGGTTAACGGCGGCCCGGGCCTTGCCTTTATCGTATACCCGGCCGCCCTGGCCAAGCTGCCTGTTTATGTTAATTTTTTTGCAGCCCTGTTTTTTATAACGCTTCTCCTGCTTGGAATAGGCTCTGCGTTCAGTCTTCTTAAAACGGTAAGCGCAGCGCTAAGCGACAAGTTTAATCTTTCAATGCCTGTCTCAACAACAATTACAGCATGTTTCAGCTTTCTTGCCGGCCTTCCGCTGGCAACCGGAGCAGGCCTGTACTGGCTGGATATAATCGACCACTTTATAATGGCATATGCAATAACAACTGTGGCGATAGTTGAATGTATAGCCGTTGGTTGGATAATGGGGGCAAAAAAATTCACCGAAAAAGTAAACAAGACAGCGGAAATAAAGATTGGCCCGATATTTTCTTGCATGATTAAATTTGTTACTCCAACCATACTTGCATACACTATAATACGTTCATTGACCGAGGAGATAAAAACCTCCTACGGCGGCTATCCCGGCTCTGCCGTTATTGCGCTTGGAGTCGGCACACTGATGTTTGTTTTACTTGCTGCCATGGTGCTTACCCTTGTTTCGACCAAAAATGATAAGGAACAGGGGATAGCTTAAGACATCGGCGAACTTGTGGCCTGGGAGTGAAAAAATGAAAACAGAGGCTATAATAATGCTCATAACAGGGCTGGGACTGCTCTACGGCGGCCTTGCATGGTGTATAGGAATTGCGTGGTACCACAGCAAAAACATTGAAAAACAGCAAAAACGCAATGACATAAGCAACTTCGACTAACCATTTATGTTGGCCGTATTTATCTGCAAGCCGTAATCGATACTTACGGAAGCTTTGCTTTCGGCAAGCTGTATACCAGCAAACGGCAAGAGTCTGCGACGGTCCCTCCATTGAAGCTATCCCTGCTGACAACGGCACTGAATGCAAGGGCCGTCCCATGATCCATATGTGCGAAATCTTTCTGGAGCCCAATGGCATTGAACACCGTACCTGCAAGGTGGGCAACACCACGTATCAATGGCTTTGTGGAAAGGTCAACCGTACGGTGCCGGACGAGTTCTTTCGTACTGCATTCAGGAAAAAATTCTATGATTCACTCCAGGCACTTCAAAAGGACCTGGACAAGTGGCTGCATCACTACAACTATGAACGCCCTCACCGCGGATATCACAACAAGGGAAGAAAACCGATTGAAACCTTTGAAATGGGTAAAAAGCGCCGGGAGAACCCGATAAAAGAAGCTGCTTAAATACACCCAACCCGGGAGGCTTTACAGTCCGGTAAGTGCTTGACTTTTACACCCGACTTCCCGCTTTTACTTTCCGGACCGGTATGTTATATTTTCAGACTGCTTATGCATATATGTATATAAAGGGGGAAAAGGAACGACCATGCTGATTGTAGGCCTTACCGGAGGTATAGCAACAGGCAAATCTGTTGTGACCAGACGCATGGAGGAAAACGGAGCTTTTATTATCGACGCGGACGCCATAGCGCATGAGGTGGTAAAAAAGGGGGCCCCCGCCTGGAAGGAGATTGTAGACACTTTTGGAAGGGAATACCTGCTGCCTGACGGAGAGATAAACCGCAAGGCCATCGGCCGCATAGTGTTCCACGATGCAATGAAAAAGGAGGAACTAAACAGAATAGTTCACCCCAGGGTTTTTGAAAAAATAAGCGAGTCCCTCCTTGACATAATCCACAATGAGAAAGCCGACGACGGTGTTGTAATTCTTGATGTGCCCCTGCTTTACGAATCGGGGATGGACAAGGATATTTCTGATATAATAGTCGTGTACGCTCCTGTGCAGCAGCAGCTTGAAAGGCTCATGGCAAGAGACGACCTGACCGAGATTGACGCGAAGGCCCGCATCAATTCCCAGATCTCGATAGAGGAAAAGAAAAAATGGGCGGACATACTTATCGACAACAGTGGAGACATAAAGGCCACTATAAAGCAGGCTGACAGGGTATTTGCCATGTTAAAGGAAAAGGCGGCAAAAACAACATGAAACATTAAAGTTGGGCAAATATGAAAAAATCCACCCATATTACTCCGGTTCTTCTTTTGTTTGCGTTTATACTCTCCCTCCTGCCAAAGCAGCCTGCTGCTGCAGGCCCAAGTGCGGTCGATGAGACAATAAACCGGTATAGACAGTATGAACAGGGCATTTATGATCGTTATACAGCAGAGGCAAGCTCGATCGAGCAAACCTACAGAAGATACCGCAGAATAATAAAAGAGGAATACAAGGCCTACGAAAGGGAGATACTGAAAAGATGGCCCAGCGCCGAAACCAGCACCGCGAAAAAGTGGGTGGAGTATTCACAGGACTACCGCTTGCGGCGTATAGTCGATTTTAAAAACGGATATATCCGTCTCGACCTGCAGGTGAAAAAGGGGGAGGATATAGACACGCTTGCTGACCAGGAGCTTCGCGACATGGTTCTTGAAAGCCCGCAAACCGCTTTCAAACGAAACAGGCTTTTACAGAATATAGAAAGACGCATTACAAATGACATACCAGGCGCAATAACCGGTAATCCCGATAAGAGCCCTGTTCTGCTGCAGATGGTTACAGGCAGACAAAAACCCACCAACAGCGAGATAGATGCGGCACTTGCCATAATGAAACAAAGGGCAACCGTTTCCCGGAACAGAGTAAAAGCACCAGGCACCGAAATAGTCAGCATGAGGTTCCCTCTTCCATCCGACAGCCTGAAAAGAAAGGCAATGGAATACCGGCCCGTTGTGAAAAACTATGCGAACCAAAGGGGATTAAGTGAAGCGCTCGTGCTGGCGGTGATCCACACGGAAAGTGCTTTCAATCCGCTTGCCCGCTCCCGCGTGCCTGCCTACGGCCTGATGCAGATAGTTCCAGGTTCAGCCGGAATGGATGCCTCCAAACTGCTCTTCGGCAGACCGGTGCTGCTCTCGCCCTCCTACCTTTACGGTAAAACGAACAACATCAACGTTGGAACGGCATACCTCTACCTGCTATATTACCGTTACCTTGGAAAAATTAAAAACCCAACGAGCAGGCTCTACTGTGCGATAGCGGCCTACAACACCGGGCCCGGGAATGTGGCCAGGGCTTTTACCGGCTCTACAAACATCAACCAAGCGGCAAAAACGATCAACCTCATGTCACCAGACGAAGTTTACCAGCACCTGTTGGCCCGCCTGCCTACCCGGGAAACCCGTGACTACCTGAAAAAAGTCACAGGCCGTATAGCCATCTATCAATAAGGGCTGATGTGAGCCAGGCCGTCTTTGCTTTGGTCATTACCCTGTCCGCCCGATAGTCCGGGTTTCCTGCCAAACATCCGGCTATGTCCCATGTTCCGGTTGTTGTAGCGGGCATTCTGAACCGTTTGCTTCACCACAGCGTACTTATCAGCATAAAGGGCAACAGTTACAGGCCAAAAGGCAGAATCGGCAAGGAGATACAAGCAGAAAGCCGGGGCTCCAGCAGACAAAAATGGTTCAATTTGGGCCACCATTGACAGCCATTCGTAAAAATTGTAACTTTTTCAAACAAACTGGCCAAGCAGCAAATAAGCAACAACCATATTGATGGGCGCATAAACAAATGCCGTTTCAAGGCTTCTTGCGTAAATTAGTTGGAAAGATACAATTTTTACGAACTCACCCACGTACCTCTCGGCATGAAGCGTGAGGAGTTCATAAAAACTTTCCGCATCTGTGTTTCAGAAACCTATTCCCTGAAAACGATCTGGATTAAAGCCTTAAAGACTCTGCTGCATACGAGAAACCTTGAAGTGGCCGTGGCTGCCATGCGTTTAAACTTCAGTTATCGCATGCTCAGTCTGCATCATATCAAACGGCAGCTCTCTCAGGAA
>MZGQ01000058.1 GCA_002085115.1 Desulfococcus sp. 4484_241 | reverse complement strand
AAAAAAGAAAACAGATCGTAGTAACGTCTTCGTGTTTGTCTTACGCCCATGGTTCAAACAAGCCGCTCCGCGTCAGGGGAGCGGCACCCCGTTGTTTAAGGAAGGCCCCCAATTATCGGGTTATGCCAAACGAAGCATTGAGCCATATGTTGGCTTGTTTTGCGGCTGCAGTGCTTTTACAATCAACCCTTGAAAAATATCACCGAGGAACAGCTACGTCAATACCGGCTGTGCTGTCAAGGTGAGTCCGGCTGAGGCGCAGCCACGTTGCGGATCGGCTACGCCGGTATTTGGTATTTTTTTTGCGATACCCTGGTCCGGGGCACTAAAACTGGATCCGGGCTGGTCGGGGTCTTCTTAACCGGTCATCTTGCCAATATGGACGTTTCAGTCAGGCGGTTGTCAAGGGCAACTGGATTTTTAAGCGGCATTACGCTATGATGCGTAACATTCTTTGGGGATGTTGCAGGCAGTATGCTTTGAAAGTTTAAACGGCCCGTCGCAAGTGTTGGCCGGTCATGATAATCTAAAGAGGTTGATGATGGCAAAACAGCATGTGGTGGAGGAGACTCTTCTGCGTATAGGCGCGGTCGTTATATCCATGGATCCTCCTTTTAAATGGGCGTCAGGTATTCGTTCACCGATATATTGTGATAACCGCCTGCTTATTTCATACCCCGGGGCAAGGTCTCTTGTTGTTGACCGGTTTGCAGAAATTGTCAAGGGTATGACACCGGCGCCCGGTGTGATCGCCGGCACGGCGACCTCTGGCATCCCTTTTGCCGCATGGCTCGCAGATCGGTTGAACCTGCCAATGGTGTATGTGAGGGCTTCTGAGAAAGCGCACGGCAGGGGAAGGTCCATCGAGGGTGTGCTGTCCGAAGGCGAGGTTGTGGTTGTGATAGAGGATTTGATATCAACCGGAGGGAGTTCGGCGGCGGTTGTCAGGCGCCTTAAGGAGGCAGGCGCTGTAGTGACCGGTCTGCTTTCCATTTTCAGCTACGAGCTGGAAAAGGCCGCAGAAACCTTTAGCGGGCTTTCGCTTACGCCAAAGCCGCTTGCTACTATATCATCTCTGCTTGAACTGGCTGTAGACCGTGGCCATTTGAGCCGGGAAGACGCGGCAATCGTAAACGATTTCAGAAGCGACCCTGATGGTTGGTACGATCGGCATTTCGGGAAATGATACATGGACGATAAGCTCCATCGGCTGATCAGGAACAAACATCTTTTTCTGATTATCCTGGCCATAGGCGTTGGTGTCCTTGCGGGCCTTGGAGGGGTTGCCATTCGTTATCTGATAAAGTTTGGCACCGAACTTTCCTTTGACACATATTCCAATTTTTTGGAAACGGTGAATCACGTTCCTGCGTGGCGCCGTTTTCTGGCTCCGGTTATTGGTGGTATCATAGTAGGTCCGATAATTCATTTCTTTGCCAAGGAAGCCAAGGGGCACGGTGTCCCGGAGGTGATGCTCGCGGTTTTGCTGCGGGACGGCAAGATCCGTAAACGGGTTGCATTTGTCAAGGCAATTGCATCGGCCATCACAATCGGTTCCGGGGGATCGGTAGGCCGGGAAGGGCCGATAGTCCAGATAGGATCTTCTCTGGGATCGTCGATCGCGCAGTATTTTAACCTGGAAAAAAGGGATGTCTCGACTCTGGTAGCATGCGGTGCAGCAGGAGGTATAGCCGCTGCGTTCAACGCCCCGATAGGCGGGGCCCTGTTTGCAGTTGAAATCATTCTTGGCGATTTTGGTGTAGCCGCACTGTCGCCTATTATCATAAGTTCGGTCATATCCACCATAGTGGCAAGAAATATAGAGGGAGACCTTGTGGCGTTTGCCGTGCCTCCATACGCCATGAACACACCACTGGAACTCATTCCTTACACCATGCTTGGGATAGCAGCGGGCCTTGTTGCCGTTCTGTTTATCACCACGCTCTACCGTATGGAATATCTGTATGATCGATGGAACTTCCCCGAGTATCTCCAGCCGATGACCGGCGGAATCTTCATAGGGCTCGTAGGATTGTTATTGCCGCAGATGTACGGTGTCGGTTATGAGACCATAAACGGCGCCCTTCATTCCCAGTGGCCCCTTGCGATGCTGCTGCTTTTTTTGTTCATGAAGATAATTGCCACATCAGTCACCCTTGGCTCAGGAGGATCGGGGGGTGTTTTTGCACCGTCACTTTTTATAGGCGCTTCCACCGGTGGGGCAGTGGGGCTTATAACGCACCAGCTGTTCCCGCAGGCGGCCGGGTCAGGACCTTACGCATTGGTCGGCATGGGCGCTGTTGTGGCTGCAACAACGCAGGCCCCGATAACAGCCATTATCATAATTTTCGAGCTTACCCAGGATTACCATATCATACCGCCCCTGATGTTCAGCTGTATAGTAAGCACTCTTGTCGCAACGAGCATCAAGTCTGAATCTATATACACACAGAAGCTCAAGCTGAAAGGCATTTCCCTGTCCGAGGGCAGGGAAGAATCGATATTGGCCGATGTCAGGGTTGGCAGCCTTCTCCGTGATGGAAGGTTTTTTTACGGTGATATGAAGCTGCGCCACATTATAGATATGGCCCTTGAGAACAGCCAGACCGTGTTCCCGGTGCTGACCAGGGGAACGGGAATACTTTCAGGCATCCTGACATTAAACGAACTTAAAACCGTATTTTACGAGCGGGAAACTCTTGCGGATCTGGTTATTGCCAGTGATATAGCACGCGAGCCGGTGTATCTTCTTAAGGATTCAACGCTTCAGGATGTTATGGAGGTTTCGGGCAGCCATTTTCTGGATGAAATAGCAGTGGTGAACAGCGATGAAGAGCGCCGCTATATTGGCATGGTATACGTCCAGGATGTTATCCGCTATTACAACTCGGAAATAAAGAAGCGCGAACTGGCTCTGGCCGTTGTGACAAGGAAAAAATACAAGGACATAACACAGGGCATATCTCTTGGCGAGGGATACCGGTTAACCGAACTTGATATCCCGGGCTCCTTTATCGGTAAAACCTTAAAGGAGTTGGCTTTCAGAAACACTACCAATCTTGAGATAATTCTCATCAAGAAGTCCGGGCGGGACCTTATACCTGACGCCGATACTGTTTTCGAAAAAGGGGACAGAATCGTGGTGGTGGGAGTTTTGGAAGATATCCGCAGGTTTCAGGATGATGTAAAATCATCAAGCACCGACGCCTCTCCTTAAGCCATAGGCGCCGGGCTGGGCTATAATCCTCCCCTGTCATGGACAGTGTTTATCCACAAATTGCAGATTTGGGGTGATGAGCCCGGTGGCCGGGTCAGGTTTCGGCGTCAAAGAGTTTTTCAAGGTAAAATTTTAAGCTCGGATCCAGATCGTCAAACGAGCGGTTCGGATCGCTGTTTTTCATTGCCATGCGTGAACGTATGTCAGAGGCCAGTTTTTTGCCAAGCTCAACACCGAACTGGTCGAACGGATTGATCCCCAGTATGAAAGCTTCATACACGGTTCTTGCCTCGTAAAACGCCAGCAGCTTTCCAACCGATGATGGCGACAGGTCTTCTATCAGTATGGTTGATGATGGGCGGTTGCCGGGAAATTTTTTGTGCGGATTTTCATTATCCCTGCCTTCGGCAAGTGCCCTTGGCTGGGCCAGGAGGTTTGCCCACAGCTCCTGGTGGTTTGTAACACCTCTTGATAATGAACGGTACTTCTCGTACCATGGCCGCACAACTCCTATGAATTCTATGGGGAAAGCCATGCCCTGGTGGGCAAGCTGGAAAAATGAGTGCTGCGCATTTGTGCCGGGTTCGCCGAAAATGATCACCCCGGATTTTGCGTCAAGCGGTTCCCCATCAAGTGTAACCGATTTGCCGTTGCTTTCCATGTAAAGCTGCTGTACGTGAGGCGCGAGTTTGGCCAGAAAAGATGCATACGGGATTATCGCCTGAGCAGGATAGCCCAGAAAGTTGCTGTTCCATATGCCCACAAGTGCCGCCATAAGCGGCATGTTCTCTTCCGGCTGTGCATTGGCCGCATGGATGTCCATCATGTTGGCGCCCATGAGGAACTGTTCAAACCTCTCGTAACCCAAGTAAAGACTGAGAGGCACTCCGCCAACAGCCGAGGTAACGCTGTAGCGTCCCCCTATGAAATCGAACATGTGAAACGACCTTAACACCGGGAACGTTTGATTTGAGCCGGGGTTGTCGCCGGGGCTGCCCTTGCTGGTTATGGAGATGAAATGGCGCTCCGGTTCAAGCCCCCGGTCTTTCATGAACACCATTGCCAGGTTTGCGTTTGCCATTGTTTCTGCTGTGGTAAAGCTCTTTGAAACGATGATCCACAGTGTGGCCTCAGGATCTATTTTTGAAACTACTGCGCCGAAGTTGTGTATGTCCACGTTGGAAAGAAAGTGCAGCTCTATTGACTTGTCGCCAAGGTGTTGGAGCGCTGTGGCAACGAACTCTGTGCCAAGGTATGATCCGCCGATTCCTATTACAACAACATGCCTGAAAGGTTTGCCGGTAGAGCCTGTCACCCGTCCATCATGAACGTCTTTGGTGAACTCTCTTATCTCGTCCCGGATTCTTTTCATCTCGGCAGTGACATCGATCCCGTTGACCGTGACAGGAGTACCCGAGAAGTCTCTTGCAGCCGTATGAAGGGCTGCCCGTCCCTCTGTGGGATTGACGATTGCGCCCGATATCATACTTTTAAAGCGCTCCGTTGCCCCGCGCTCTTTCGCAAGCTCAAGCAGCAGCTCAACAGTATGCCCGTTGGTAAGGCTCCGGAGCGTCATGTCAAACCTCCATATGTCGGACGTATTTTATGAGATTATATGGAACAGTCCTGGTTTTCAATGGAAAAGCAAAAAAGAGCACCCCAATAAAAAAACCGGCGCAAAAACCTTCAAACGGTGTAGTGCGCCGGTTTGGCTGTGTTCTGTTTGCCTGCAAACAAAGGCGTTAAGCTACTCGTTTTCCTTGTTTGCAGCCTCTATAACCTTTTGTGCTTCCTGGGTTGGCATTATCTCATAGTGTGAGAATTCCATGGAGAACTTGCCACGGCCGCCTGTCATGGAGCGAAGCTCAGGATCGTATGCCTGGAACTCGGCAAGCGGCACGTGTGCCTTTACCACCTGGTTTTTACCCTTGCTGTCCATGCCAAGCACCCTGCCTCGCTTGCTGTTCAGGTGTCCCATTATGTCACCCATGAACTCTTCAGGGGTGGTTATGGTGATCTCCATTATGGGCTCAAGCAGAACAGGGGCAGCTTCCACTGCTGCCTTCTTGAATGCAAGGGAACCTGCGATTTTAAACGCCATTTCGGAGGAGTCAACAGAGTGGTATGAACCGTCATCAAGGATCACTCTGAAGTCTATACACGGGAATCCGGCCAGCGGGCCCTTTTCGGCTGCCTCTATAATACCTTTTTCAACTGCCGGGATGTATGTCTTGGGAATGGCTCCCCCCACTATCTGGTCAACAAATTCAAACCCCTTGCCTCTTTCAAGCGGTTCCATCTGTATCCAGCAGTCTCCAAACTGGCCGTGTCCTCCGGACTGTTTCTTGTGTCTGCCCTGGACCCTGACTTTTTTGGTTATGGTTTCGCGGTAGGGTATCTTGGGCAGTTCCAGGGTTACTTCAACGTTGTACTTCCGTTTAAGCCTTTCCACCGCGGTTTCTATGTGTATCTGGCCGAGGCCGGAGAGGATTATGGCCTTTGATTCAGGGTCCCTCGACAGTTTAAGTGAGGGGTCTTCTTCAGTAAGCTTGACAATAGATGACTGAAGCTTGTCTTCATCCCCCTTGTTCTTGGGCTTCACTGCAAAAGAGATCACAGACGGCAGTGGTTTGACACAATCAAAGATCACCTTTCTGGATGGATCGCAGAGGGTGTCGCCCGTCTTTGTATTTTTCAGCTTTGCCACTGCCACTATTGATCCGGGCACAACATCGGATGCGTTTTCCTGTTTTTTGCCTTTCGGCACCAACAGCTGGGTGAAACGCTCGCTTGTTCCCTGGGTGACGTTGAAGAAATTTCCATCTGAACCGGGAATGCCCGAAACCGTACGTATGAATGAAAGCAGTCCGGAAAACGCGCTGACCGTTTTAAAAACAAAACCTGCAAAAGGTTCAGATGGGTCGGGATTGCAGACCACGGTTTCACCGTTTTCATCTTTTGCCTCCCACGCTCCTCGATCAGCCGGGGAGGGAAGGCATGCAGCCATGAAATCCGCCAAAAGATCAATACCTATGTTGGATGTGGCTGCGCCGCAAAGAACGGGTACGAATACCCGTTCGGCAATTCCCTTTTTAAGAGCATTCTTCAGTTCCTCGTCGGTAGGGGTCTCACCCTCGAGGTATCTTTCAAGAAGAGAATCGTCAGCCTCGGCTATGTTTTCTATAAGAGCCTCTTTTTCAGATTCCACCCTGTCCATCATGTCGGATGGTATGTCAACCGCTGTTCGTTCTCCTTTGTCATCATAGGTGTAGGCCTTCATCTCTATAAGGTCCACCACACCCTTGAAATTCTCTTTTTCACCGATGGGCAGTTGAAGAATAATGGGCCTTGGGTTTTCAAGGGATGTTTTTGCGTCTTCAAAAGTTTGGGAAAAATCGGCCCTGTCCTTGTCCAGTTTGTTTATGAATATGGCGCAGGGTATGTTGAGGCTGGCCGCATATTCCCATGCTTCTTCAGCCTGGACCTTAACGCCGTCAACGGCGTCGATAACCACGATTACGCTGTCAGCCGCCTGCATGCAGCTTATGGAGTCGGAAAAAAAATTCTGGTCACCAGGGGTGTCGATCAGGGTTATGGAATGCTTTTTCCACTCGTACCGGAACAGGGATGATGTGATGCTGGAAACCCGCTTTATCTCTTCGGGCTCAAAATCCATGGCAGTATTGCCGTCCTCGACTCGCCCCATACGGTCTATAACCTTTGCATTATACAGCAAAGCTTCCGAAACGGAGGTCTTGCCTGAGCCGCCGTGTCCGACAAGCGCGACGTTTCTTATTTTTTCGATTGTATCACCCATAATATCGCTCCTTGTGCATGTCTTAGTCTAGTTTCAGATACCCGGATAAGCAGGGCGGTATAAATTTTACATACTTAGTCTTTATTTTCGTAAAAATCAAGACTAAACATGTTGAAAAATTCCACATTTCCTTTGGGCCCGGTTATTGCCGACCTTACGGCCTCTTTGCAGGAAAGTCCATGGTTTTTCGCCCATGCTGCTATTTCATCTACTGCTTTTTTGCGCAGTGTCGGGTCCCTCACCACCCCACCCTTGCCGACCTCGCCCTTGCCGACCTCGAACTGCGGTTTTATAAGGGCCAGGATTTTACCGTCCTGCCTGATGTGGGGCAGGACCGACGGGATTACAATTTTAAGTGAAATAAAGGATACATCAATGGTTACAAGGTCGACGGGGCAGGGGATCGCCTCCTTCGGCATGTACCGGATATTGGTGCGTTCGATAGGCACAACTCTGGGGTCCTGCCTGAGTTTCCAGGCAAGCTGGCCATAACCCACGTCAACGGCAAAAACCTTTTTCGCACCGTGCTGGAGCAGGCAGTCTGTAAACCCTCCGGTCGATGCGCCGACATCCATGCAGGTGTATCCGCTCACATCAAGGCCAAATGCCTTTAAGGCGCCCTCCAGCTTGATACCGCCCCGGCTGACATATGGACAGCGTTTGCTGACTGTTATCGCTGCGTCCCGTGAAACCTGCGTTCCAGGCTTGTTGGCCGGTTGGTTTGCTACAAGAACATCTCCGGCCATTATCATTGCTTTGGCCTGGTGCCTGCTTTCTGCAAATCCTTTTTCAACGAGCAGAACGTCAAGCCGCTGTTTTTTGGAACCTGCCAAGAGAATCTCTCTCAATCATTCATGGTGTTAATGGATACCCGGCGGGCCTGACTGACATGGAGCCTGGATATTTCTTTTGTCTGCGTGCGGATTTCTGAGCTGTGCGTTATTGGAACCAACTCAAACACCGAGAATTGTGTGCGCCGCTTTGATTATTCCTTTTGAGTCAATGCCGTATTTTTCTCTGAGTATCTCCTGCGGGCCGTGCTCAACAAACCTGTTGCCTATGCCCAGCCTTTTTATTGTAAACCCGTTGACACCTCTGTCGCTGAGGCATTCAAGCACCGCACTTGAAAACCCTCCGTCAAGAACGTTGTCTTCAACGGTAATTATACGTGGAATTTTTGATGCAAGATCACATATGAGTTCGGAATCGACAGGTTTTACAAACCGGCAGTTCACAACAGTAGCGGATATTCCTTCAGCGGACAGGGCATCTCCGGCCGCCAGTGCCTCACATACCGTCCGGCCTATGGCAAGGATAAGAATATCGTCTCCCGACATCTCCACTTTACCTTTGCCAATGGGCAGCGGCAGAATCGGGTCTTCAAGCTTTGCTCCCGGCCCTTTTCCCCGCGGGTAACGCACTGCAGAAGGACTGTCAAGGTTGATTGCCGTCAGCAGCATACGGCGCAGTTCGTTTTCGTCAGCGGGTGCCATGAGAGTCATGTTCGGCATGCTTCGCAGAAACGAAAGATCGAACAGGCCGTGGTGGGTGGGACCGTCTTCACCGACTATGCCTGCCCGGTCCACTGCAAAGGTGACCGGCAGTGATTCAAGGCAAACATCATGTATGATCTGGTCGTAGCTTCTTTGGAGAAACGTTGAGTAGATGGCAACGACAGGATGAAGTCCGTTTGCAGCCATGCCTGCCGCAAATGTAACGCCGTGCTGTTCCGCTATGCCGACGTCGTAGAAACGGTCCGGGAAACTGTTTGCAAAGTTTACAAGCCCCGTTCCCTCAGGCATCGCTGCTGTCACGGCAACTATCGACTCGTTTTTTTTTGCCAGTTCGACCATTGTGTCACCGAAAACCTTCGTATAGGTCGGAGCCGTAGAGGCAGATGTGCTGATGTTGTTCCCGGTGGCTATGTCAAATGCGCCGACACCATGGAAGTATGCGGGATCTTTTTCAGAAGGCACATACCCCTTTCCCTTCGTGGTTGTGACATGCAACAGCACCGGTTCGTGTATTCCCTTGATGTTTTCCAGGATATTGACAAGGTGCTTGATCTTGTGACCTTTTATGGGACCGAAGTATTCGAAGCTGAACGCCTCGAAAAGCATGCCTGGAGTTACAAAGGTTTTGAACGATTCTTCCGAACGTTTTGCAAACTGGTAGACGTCATCCCCGATCCCGGGCAGCGATCGCAGTAATTCCCCCAGGTCCTTGCGCCATTCCTGGAGATAGGTGGCCGAAAGTGTGCGGCTGAGAAATGATGACAGGGCACCTACATTTTTTGATATCGACATCTCATTGTCGTTCAGGATAACTATCAGGTCCTTGTCCTTGTGGTGGTATCCGGCCTGGTTCAATCCTTCATACGCGATGCCGGATGTAAGGGACCCGTCGCCTATCACAGCAATAACCTTTGATCTGTCCCCCTTTAGCTGGTTCGCACAAAGCATGCCAAGCCCCGCTGAAATAGACGTTCCGCTGTGGCCGGTTGAAAAACAGTCGTAAGGGCTTTCGCCCAGCTTTGTAAACCCCGAAAGGCCGCCGTGCAGCCGAATCGACGGGAACTGTTCCCTTCTTCCGGTGAGTATCTTGTGGGCGTATGCCTGGTGCCCGACATCCCATATAACCTTGTCTGTTGGAACATCAAACACATAGTGGATCGCTATGGCCAACTCTACTGCCCCGAGGCTGGACGCAAGATGCCCGCCGTTTTTTGCCACCACCCTGACGATCATGTCGCGTATCTCATCCGCCAGGGCAGGAAGGCCTGAAAGCGGAAGTTTTTTAAGATCATGGGGTGAATTGATGTTATCAAGAAGGCTCAATCAAACTTTCTCCCTTATTTATATTAAAACAAGATTTTCATATGACAGGCAAAAGGCAGTGCGCCGATGATTTGTTGCCTATGTCAACAGGTCCTTTCGATAATATATTTTGCCAACGCTCTTAACGGGTCGGCTTTTATATCAAAAGATTCTATGGCCTTCAACCCGTTTTTCACAAGCTTTGCCGCAAATTTTCTGGATGCATCAACGCCCATGATTCCGGGATAGGTGGCTTTTTTCAGTGTGCTGTCAACACCGGTTGCCTTTCCCATCAGTTTCGGATCACCTGTTATGTCCAAAAGATCATCGGCCACCTGGAACGCCAGTCCGATCTGTTGTGCGTAACCTGTGAGGCATTCGATCTGCCGGGCATCTGCCCCGCCGATTATGCTTCCTGTTTTTACCGACGCCGTAATCAGTGCTCCGGTCTTCATCTCGTGCAGTTTGCGCAGCTGGTCAAGCGACAGCGGGGTGCCTTGGGCCATTATATCCTTCATCTGTCCGCCTGTCATACCTTCCGCACCCGTTGCCCTGGCTACTATTTCTATAATCTCAAGCTGTTTTTTTTTGTCGCGGATAGCAGGGATATCAGCGGAAAGAACCTGGAAAGCCATTGTCTGGAGGGCGTCTCCGGCAAATATGGCGGTTGCCTCGTCAAAAGCCTCGTGGCAGGATGGCCGGCCCCGTCTCATCGGGTCGTTGTCTATGGCGGGCAGGTCGTCGTGAATAAGGGAATATGTGTGTATCATCTCTATCGCGCAGGCGGTTTGCAGGGCATCCATGGGATCCCCTCCCACGGCTTCGGCTGAAGCCATGCAGAGAACCGGGCGCAGCCTTTTCCCGCCCGCGTTTATGGAGTATGCCATTGCGCAACGGAGCCTCTCATCGTGCTCACTGTTTTCCAGGAGGCGGTTCAGTTCGCAGTTGACGATCCTGCGCCGTTGGGAGATATATTCGTCGAGGTTAAATTTCATCCTGCTCCCGGAAAGGTGTGTCTTTGTAGTTTCCTTCCTTGTCCTTCGTAAGGATACTGATTTTCTTTTCCGCCTCGTTAAGGATGGCTGCGCATTCGCGGGAGAGCTTAACGCCGGCTTCAAATTTTTTAAGGGCCTGCTCAAGCGTCAACTCCCCTGATTCCATCTCCTCGACGATCTGCTCCAGTTTTTTCAACGACTGCTCAAAATTTTTTAAACTCGCCATCGTGCCCCCCGTTTCCAGGTTTATCAACTACAGGACCGGCAATGTCTCACCCGTCCACGGTACATTCTATCTCGCCTTCAGCCAGGGTTATACCGACCCTTGTACCAGGTCCGGCCTGGTCAGGTTTTTTTACGATCATGTTGTCTTCAACTCTTCTTGTTATGCTGTATCCGCGTTTCAGGACCGCTTTGGGGGAAAGTGCGTTTAATCGTTCGCTCAGTCCTTTCACCCGGCTTGTATCCTCCCTGATACGCAGTGACATCGCCTGGTATAGCCGTTGCGTGCTTTGACCAAGCCTCTGTTTCCCTGAATCCAGCAGCCTTGAAGGCATTCCGGTGGTCAGCCTGCCGGTCATCCATCTCAATTTTTCCCTGCGGGCATCTATTTCTCTTGCAAGGGCGCGGGTCAGTCTGATTGTAATATCATCAAGCTTTAAAAGGGCGTCGGTTATGGATCGGCCGGGATGTACAAGCCGCTTTGACAGGTTTTGAAGCCTTTCCCGCTGGTTTGCAAGCATGGACGAGAATCCCTTGACAAGGCGGGCTTCAAGCTGGGCGCACAGGGCAGCAAGCTCATGCTTTACCGGGACAATCAGCTCTGCCGCGGCTGAAGGGGTCGGAGCCCTGAGGTCGGCGACAAAATCGCATATGGTGAAGTCGGTCTCATGCCCGACAGCTGATACTACCGGGATGGCGGATCTGTCTATGGCGCGTGCCACGATTTCGGTGTTGAAGGGAGCCAGGTCCTCGAGGCTTCCGCCGCCCCTTGCAATAACTATTATATCAGAGTCAGCAAGCTGGTTGGCGATCTCAAGCGCCGATGCGATCTCATCCGCCGCATTTTCACCCTGCACCGGGACCGGGATGATCCGGGTCTCTATTCCGGGAAACCGCCTTGTCATAACGTTTATCATGTCGTGGATGACCGCTCCCGTGGGAGATGATATGACGCTCACCCTGGATGGGATAAAGGGCAGCGGTTTTTTGCGTTTTTCATCGAAAAGCCCTTCTGCTTCGAGCTTTTTTTTAAGCTGTTCAAATGCCGCGATAAGTTCGCCAACACCTTTTGGCATCATGTGCTCAAAGATAACCTGGTAGATCCCTCTTGGCTCATACACGCTTACTCTTCCAAGCCCTGTTATTTTCATGCCGTCTTCAGGAATAAATCCGAGCTTCCTGTTCTGGCCTGCAAACATCACCGCCTGGATCTGGGCCTTGCTGTCTTTAAGGGTAAAATAGAAGTGTCCGGACGCAGGAGACCTGAAGTTCGAGATCTCTCCTTCAACCCAGATTATTGGGAACCGGTTTTCCAGCAGTTTTTTTATTTCGCCGGTAAGCCTCGATACCGTATATATTGAAGCGCCCGGGACGTTTTCCCTTACTGGTTCCATTTTTCTTCCCTTGGTGTATAAAAACTAATAATTACTATCATAACTTTTGGGTCTGCTCAACTGCCGGGGTCAACTTGGCCCCGGCAAGGATGGCGTTTGTTTTTGGAAAAATATCAGCTTGACGGAACAGGAGAAAATCTGTTTTATGTTAACTCCAGGGAACATGGGTCGATGGCAAGGATGTGTGCTATGAGGGTTGGACTCGGTTATGATATCCACAGGCTTGTGACCGGCAGGAAACTTGTGCTGGGGGGGGTGGAAATACCCTTTGAAAAAGGGCTGGATGGTCATTCCGATGCGGATGTGCTTGTACATGCCGTGTGCGATGCCGTGCTTGGGGCGGCGGGTATGGATGATATAGGTGCCCATTTCCCTGAGACCGATGACAGGTTCAGGGATATAAGGAGCCTGCTGCTTCTTGAAGAGGTAAGGAACATGATTTCAGGTAAAGGATTTGCGGTGATAAACATAGATGCCACGGTGATTGCCCAGGCCCCGCGTCTTGGCTCTTATCGTGAAGCAATGGAGAAAAATATTGCCGGTGCTTTGTCCATAACTTCTTCTCTTGTAAACGTTAAGTTTACAACAAACGAAAAACTGGGCCCCGTTGGCACTGGAGAGGGGATTGCCGCGATGGGCATAGCCATGGTTGAATCGGTATAGCAAGGAAAATCATGTCACTTTTGATCTACAATTCACTTTCCGGGGAAAAAGAGGAGTTTGTGCCTGTACATCCTGGCAGGGTGGGGATGTACGTGTGCGGCCCTACTGTTTACGGGCCGTGTCATATCGGTCATGCAAGGTCGGTGGTCGTGTTTGATGTCATAGCCCGGTATTTAAGGATAAAGGGGTATGATGTCAAATACGTGCGCAATTTTACGGACGTTGATGACAAAATAATAAACAGGGCCGCAGAGACCGGTCTTTCCGCTGCCGAGGTGGCTGAAAAATACATAGCGGAGTTCTACCGTGACATGGATGCGCTGTTTGTCCAGAGGGCTACTGTGGAGCCAAGAGCCACGGAGCACATCTCGGATATTATCCGGGTCATTCAGCTGCTGGTTGACAAGGGGGTCGCATACGAGTCCGGAGGGGATGTATTCTTCTCTGTTGACAGATTCCCGGAATATGGCAAGCTTTCCGGGCGCAGGCTCGAAGAGATGGACGCAGGCGCCCGTATCGAGGTGGACAAACGCAAGAAAAATCCTTTTGACTTTGTGCTGTGGAAGGCCGAAAAGCCGGGTGAACCGTCGTGGGACAGCCCCTGGGGCCGTGGCAGGCCGGGGTGGCATATCGAGTGCTCGGCCATGAGCACCCATTATCTTGGCGAGACCTTTGATATCCACGGTGGGGGACGGGACCTTCTTTTCCCTCATCATGAAAACGAGATAGCACAGTCGGAGGCCGCTTTCGGCAGGCAGTTCGTAAGGTACTGGGTACACAACGGGTTTGTCCGCATCGATAAGGAAAAGATGTCAAAATCCCTGAATAACTTCAAGACCGTTAAGGAGATACTGGACAGCTACGATCCCGAGGCGGTCAGGCTTTTTCTGCTTTCCAAGCATTACAGGAGCCCTGTTGATTTTTCACAGGCTTCGATGGATCAATCCAATGACAGCGGGGATGGGAGCGATTTGTGGGACAGGTTCTGCCAGGCTATGGATGACGATTTCAACACGGCCAGGGGCATTGCTGTACTTTTCGAAGCGGCCCGCGAGATAAACAGGGCCTTGGACAGTGGAACGAATGAAGACCGGTGTAAGGCCATGGAAGCACGGGAAACCATGGTACGAATCGGAAGCGTGCTCGGCCTTTTCAACGTGTCGGCAAGGGAGCATCTTGAAAGACAAAAGGACGCTGTTGCGCGGGAGACCCATATAGATTCAGCAAAAATAGACAGCATGGTAGCCCAGCGGGCGGCCGCGCGAAAGGCAAGGGATTTTGCAACGGCCGACAGGATACGTGATCAGCTCGCCGGTCTTGGCGTGGTGCTTGAAGATCTTCCCGACGGCACCACGATCTGGAAGTTCACCGGCAAGGGCTGATTTTTTGCCCGCGATATGGAGTGTGTTTCTTCTAAGGCTTACCGTAGAGTTCCCGTATTTTTGATCTTAGCATCTTGCCTACGGGTGAAAGCGGGAGCTCGTCAACCAGGATTATCGATCTTGGTATCTTGTAGCCGGCCAGTTTTCCCCTGCAGAACTCTGTGATGGAATCGGGATCCGGACTTTTCCCGGGCCTGGGCTTTACAACTGCGCGCAGGATGTTACCCCACTCCTCGTCAGGAACTCCTATGACGCAGACATCGTCTATGTCGGGATGTTTGTGCAGCACCTCTTCAACTTCCAGGGGAAACACCTTTTCGCCGCCGGTGTTTATGCACTCCTTTTTACGTTCGACTATCCGGATTTCACCATCCTCATCTATATATCCAAGATCGCCGCTCAAGAACCATCCGCCCCTCATGGCGTCGGATGTCTTTTTTTCATCCTTGTAGTAGCCTTTCATTATCCAGCTTGAACGGTACATCAGCTCTCCGGTTTCCCCTCTTGGCAGATCGTTGCCGTTTTCATCAACAACCCGCACATCAAGGATCGATTTTCCGACTGAACGGTTCTTCAGTGTTTCAGGACCTGTGTCAATCCTGAAAGTGGTGATGGGCGTCATTTCGGTTTGTCCCATTATATCCAGCAGTATCACACCGGGAAACTTTTCAAAAATTTTTCTCTTGAGGTCCGCGGTGCATACGCCGGCACCGGTCACGGCAGCGATGATGGAGCTTTTGTCATACTTGTCGATATCGGAGGAAGAAACCAGCCGTTTCCAGCCCGTGGGAACGTTTGCCATCAGCTTGGGCCGCTCGTTCTCCACGGCCTTTAAAACCTTTTCTTCGTTGAAGTGGAGATCGTCTATTATCACCTGGCAGAGATTACCCGTGAAAAGCGCCAGCATCAGCACCTGGTATGAAGCATCGTGAAAAAACGGCAACGACGGGGTCATGAATTTTACCGTGCTTTTGTACCCTATGCGAGCGGCCCTGGGATGCGTAAACAGGTAGTGAGCGGCTTTCTGTATTGCTTTGTATGTTTTTTTGCTGGCAAGGATTTTTTTTGCAAGCCTTGTCTGGAGCAGCCCTGCCGCCATGCCTGTGCCGGGCAGGGTAAGGATATTGCCGACTCCTTTGAGCTGTTCGGGCTTGAGATTAACCTCGGTCGTTCGGTTTATGATGGATGCGAACAGGTTGGAAAACATGTCTGCATGCCCGCCATATGTAAGCATGACTCCCTTGGGAAAGCCGGTTGTCCCGCCGGTGTATATCATTACAGCAACATCCTCCCAGACCGTTGGCACCTGTGGGATGTCTGCCGCACCGCCTTCCACCATTTTTCCGTAAGTGGCGCTGTTTTTAATGCCTGACTCCCTGTCGCATATAAACAGCTTTATTCCTGGGAGGTCGAAAGCCGCCTTTTCAACCGGTTCACTGAACGTTGATTCAAAGAAGAAGAACGACGCATCCGAATTGGCAAGCTGGTATTTTATCTCATTTGCGGTAAACCTGTAATTTACAGGGACCGGTATGGCGCCGGCAGACTGTATGGCGTAGTTTGTCTCAATAAACTCAGGGCAGTTGTGGAACATCAGCGCTACTTTGTCGTTTTTCCGAACGCCTGCCTCGATAAGGGCGTTGGCAAGCCTGTTTACCCTCTCTCCGAGCCTTTTCCATGTTATCCTGCGCTGGCCGTATACGATGGCCTCGCTGTCCGGGTTGTACATTGCATGAAAATTAAGGGCGTTTGAAACTATGTTGGGGGAAAGAGTGTCCATGGCGCGCACCTTATTATCAAAGGGTTGGCAAAATAATGTTTGTAATTATTGTTTATTTTTCTCTTAATGTCAACACGGGCTGTCACATCCGTATTATTTACGTTTCAGCAGGATTGTTTATCGTGATAGAATAATAATCTGATGATGAGAGGATGAGACATGAAATATGGACCATGTAACCGGCAGGGAAAGGCAATGTTTTGGATGATTTCATAAAAAAAAGGATAGCAAGGGCTACAGGCGGTTTTGAAGAGCATGGCATAGATTCGCTGCTTGTGCTTTCCGATGAAAATCGGTTCTATCTTAGCGGTTTTACGGCAGCGGACGGCGGGTTTGACGAATCAGCCGGTGCGTTGCTTGTAACTGCAGACAGATTGGTGCTTCTTACAGACTCACGTTACGAGCTGCAGGCAATACAGGAGGCCCCCCTTTATGAAGTCGTGTGTTACAAGGGGGATTTTTCGGACAGTCTGTCTGTCCTGATTGGCGATATCGGAGTAAAGCGCATGGGGATTGAGACAGGCCGTATTCCACACGCTGCTTTTGTCAGGCTTTCAGACACCCTGTCCGAAAAGGGCTTGAATATAGAGATGGTGGATGCAACACCACTTTTAAAGCCGCTTCGCGCAAGCAAGGAAAAGGATGAGCTGGATCGAATGGCCAGGACGCTTGAAATCGCTGAGAAAGCGTTTGAACAGTTTTTGGAGCAGGATCTTGCCGTGGGTGTTTCTGAAAAGCAGGCGGCCTGGGCTCTTGAAAAGAGAATGCGCGATATGGGCGCTGATTCTGTCTCTTTCCCGGTTATTGCCGCTTTTGGAACAAACAGCGCGCTGCCTCACGCAGTATGCGGCAGCAGGACAGTCAGGCCGGGAGTGCCGCTGCTTTTCGATTGGGGGGCCAGGCTGGACGGCTACTGTTCTGACACAACTCGCAGTTTTGTTCTGGGGGAATGCGATACCCGCTACAAAAAGGTTTATGCCACTGTTTATGAGGCACAGCAGAAAGCAATCGAGGCCATAAAACCGGGCGTAAGTGCCAGGCAGGTCGATTCAATCGCGCGCGAACATATAGAGCAGGCCGGTTTCAAGGGCAGATTCGGCCACGGACTTGGGCATGGAGTCGGGATTGCCATACACGAATTCCCAAGCGTCAGCCCGCTTTCAGACGCAATCCTGGAGGAAGCAATGGTCGTTACTGTTGAGCCTGGTATATACATTCCCGAATGGGGCGGGGTAAGGCTTGAGAACATGGTGGTAGTGCGCCCGGACAGTGCACAGGTGCTTAATAGGCTTGAGTCCGGAAATCCGGAGATCAAATTATGAGCGATGCCGACCGCCATGTAGATCAATACATGAACTACCTGCTTATCGAAAAGGGGCTTTCCGACAACACCCTTGAAGCCTATGGCAGCGATCTGGCGGATTACGTGAGGTTTTTAAAGGAGCAGGGCATTTCCCGTTTTTCAGAAAGGGACATGACGGTTATTTTAAAGTATCTCATACACCTCAGGGAAAGGGGGCTTGACAGGCGCTCGCGCGCCAGGCATCTGGTTACCCTTCGCGGGTTTTACAGGTTTCTGGCACAGGAAAAGATCCTGCCTTACAACCCTGTTGAGACCATAGACCTGCCGAAGAAGGGGCTGAAGCTTCCAGAAGTGTTGACAATAGAGGAGGTGAAAGCCCTGCTGGATGCCCCGGATGTAACAACCCCCAAAGGCATGAGAGATTCCGCCATGATAGAACTTATGTATGCGGCAGGCCTCAGGGTGTCCGAGCTGGTATCGATTAAGGTGCATGATGTAAACACGGAAGCCGGTTTCGTAAGGGTCTACGGCAAAGGATCAAAGGAGAGAGTGGTCCCTATCGGGAGGTATGCAACCGAAAAGCTGGAAACATACATTAAGACGGTTCGCCCGGCTCTTTTGAAGAACAATGTAAGCAGTTATCTTTTCGTGGCATGGAAGGGCAGGCCGATGACCCGTCAGGGGTTCTGGAAAGCCCTGAAGAAATACGGTCGGGCCGCAGGCATACGAAAAAATATAAAGCCCCACAGCCTCCGCCACTCCTTTGCGAGTCACCTGCTGGAAGGCGGCGCAGATCTGCGTTCCGTCCAGATTATGCTGGGACACGCCGATATATCAACTACCCAGATATACACACACGTTACCTACAGCCACCTCAAAAACGCCCACGAAAAGTTTCATCCCAGGTAAATAGACATGGTATTGGCAGGAGCGAAAGATTTTCAGCTTTCCGGTAGCCAACCCGCACCTCCTGATAAACCCACGCCTTTCATTGTCTGTTACCGGAACCATACCATCCGTTTCAATGGGGCCGCAGCAGTTATGCTGCGGAATAC
>MZGQ01000121.1 GCA_002085115.1 Desulfococcus sp. 4484_241 | reverse complement strand
CTTGTTGACGCCGGAACCTATTATACCAGTTTTGCCCTTGAAACAGGGTCTCCGAGGCTCCAGAAACTTGTGGGGAAAAATCTTGATATAGAAAAGTTCGTAAGAAATGTGTCTTTTGCCACCAGGCGCGGAGTGTTTGCTCACGGTTTTACCATGCTCGGTTTCCCAACCGAAACGGAAGAGGAGATGCAGCAGACAATTGACGTTGCCTGCAAATCAACCCTTCATACATGCTCATTTTTTACTGTTACACCTTTTCGAGGTACAGGCATATACGATATGGCGATGGAGCTTTGCCCGGAGAAGCTGGAGAATATAGATTATGCCGACATGGAATATGCAGGTATATCCGTTAATGTTTCGGCAGTACCTGATGAGGTTTTGTTCGCATATCAGAGAAAGGCTAATAGGAAATTTTTTTTAAATCCTGTAAGGCTTGCAAGAATCGCTCGTGATTTTCCTCAGCCACATCGTTTACCTTTTTACATCCCCATTTTTTTGGCCCGTGCGTTAAAAGGTTTGAATTTAAAAAAAATTTTATAACACCGCATTATTGTCCTCATCAATTTGAAATACTATAAAAACAGCGTGCATGCATCTGCCCATAGCCGAAGATTTTTCCCGGTCCAAACAATGAAACTTTGCATTCGGGATGGGCACCAACCTGGCAGCCCGGCAGATGCTTCTTTTATGATGAACTCAGACAGCTCAACTGTTCTGTCGGTTACAGATGAACCGGAAGGGGAGAACCTGTTTTTAAGGCGATCAACCAGCCAATCGGTCAGCAGCATACCCCAGTACTCTTTTCGAAGATCCTCTATCGGGTTGTGGCTGTTTCGCCGATGTTCGGTTAAAGGCAGGCCAAATGCAGCGTGGTAGGGGGTGCCACGCATAATGGCCTGCATGAAATACCCTCCCCACACATCTCCATACCGTTCCAGCCTGCCGCATGGCATCTCCCACCCCATTGGCACACACATGCATGCCGGCACAAGATCACGGCATACGCTCAAGTTCTGGGTGCCAAGGGGGATCCACGTCTCATGACTGAGCACATGGGTTGGTTCTCCCCTGTAGGCGACACTTTCAACGGTGCCGTTCAGCCAGGTCACGGCATCAAGGTCCGGAGCACCGGTCCACAGGCCGGTTTTAACTCCGATGCGTATGTTGCCGGGCATGACCGTATCCGGTTTATTTCTCATATCCCTGAGCTTAAACGGGAACCCGCGGGGAAACACGCGCCTGGCTGGGGAAAGCTCAAGGTATTCGCACGGATTGACAAACCCTGAAGGATCGCTAATAAGGGGGCCTTGCCACGGTCTGCCTGTAACTGCATGGTCCTTGATAAAATCGGTCGAAGGCGGGTAGTTGTCATCATCTATGGAGATCAGCACTTCGCATCCATCTTCGAGCGCTTTCAGGTATCCGATGTTTCTCCTGGTCTCATTGTTTATGGGCAATCTTTTGTAAAGATCAGGGCAGACATCCCATCCCCATGCATCCTGTGCCTTCATGTCGAGGTATACGGTCTCAAGGCCTTTTTCCGAAAGCTCTTTTGCAATAGTGCCTGTTGTTGCAGGTGTACTGGTATCTCCTACGATCCATACCTTTACCATGGCGGGATCGTTGAACCTGGCCATGTTATCCAGGTATTCATATAACACGCGGGGTTCAGATATGGTGGTAAGGACGATGTGAAACGGCTTGTGCACTATAACTATTCACCTTTTTACAGAGTCGGATTGCAAAGCACCAATGCGCCATAACCTTTCTTTGAAGCGGGACCGGCTGTTGTGTTTTGATCAGGAACCGTATATATACCATTCTGCGTTTGCTGGCAAGAGTTGTGCAGGGTATCATTGTATCTGTAGGGGGAATCTTTGTGACCTGTGAAAAAAATATAGAGTTGTCGGTGGTTATAACCGTTTATTCGGAAACCGTTTCCCTGGTGGAAACCGTTGAGAGGCTTTTAGCACAGGACAGGGGCTATATCCGGGAAGTTATTCTTGTTGTCTCGCCTTTTTCCTCCGCCGATTGCATGGCCGTGTGTGGGAGGCTGTCAATAGAGCAAACCGGTTGTGACGTTGTGGTGGCAAACAGGTGGCTGCCAGGTGGCGGTTTTTCCGATTACAACCCGGTAAAGCTGGTTTTAAATTGGCTGTTTCAGCACATTTTTCGCATCGTTTACGCTACCAGGATTGGAGACCTTACCTTCGGTTTGAAGATTCTGGCCCGCGATGTGATAGATGCCATAAACTGGGAAAGCAGGCTTCACGAGATATTTATCGAGACAACGGTAAAGCCTGTCCGTTACGGCTATACGGTTGAACAGGTCCCCACCTTTTGGAGGGGCCGCAAGGAAGGCAGAAGCCGGAACTCCTTTTTTATCAACCTGCGTTACGTGTGGATGGCTATCAGGGTGCGGTTAGCCCCCGTTCCCGAACGTTACCGTTGATAAACCTCATCAGCCTCATCATCACAACGGTCTACTGCATTGTTTGGCCCAGATGTTTTGCAAGCCTTTTGCCAAGCGCGAGAAGAGTAAGTGTCGGTGGAAGCCCCCATGCCTCCGGTATTACAGAGCAGTCGCACACATAGAGATTCTCTTTTTCGGTTTTCAGGTTCGAATCCACCACATCGTTTATTTTAGCTGTTCCACCAGGATGGGCAGCCACTGTCCAGCCGCTGAATATGCCCTTTGCCCCGGCGTTTTTCAGAATAGTCTTGGCCCGTTCATAACCATCCCTGAGCTTGAGTTTGTCTTCCCTCACCAGGCTTTTCCTCACGCCGCCGTCCCAGGTAATACGCCCTCCAAGTTTGTCCTTTATCTTTATCATCATCATCAGGGTGTCCGGCCGTGAAAGGATCTTGTCCAGCCTCATCTTCGGGGCACTTTGCACCAGGTACATTGGGGTTGGAAAGTCCAGGTCAACCATCAGGTAACCCTCGTCCATGTGTGCGCCTGCGGCCATCTGGATTTCGCCTTTGCCTTTCACGTTTTTCACGGTGCCAAAAACCATTATCAGCGGGTCGAAAAAGAAGTCGTAACCTGCCTTGTAAATGCCGCTCTGTCGAAGTATCACAGGAGTTCCAACTCCACCGGCGGATATGATAATCCTGTCGGCATACACCTTGTGTGTTTTGAAGTTCTTTTTATATTCAACACCGATGGCGGTGTCGCCTTCAAAAAGTACGCGTGTGGCCTTTGCCCTGTTTATCAGCGTGGCTCCTTTTGTGGTGGCTTCCTCAACAAATTCCCGCGCTGTCCACTTGGCGCCGTGGGGGCATCCATAACTGCATTTCCAGCAATCGGGCCTGCATTTATCCTGGTATATGAACTTGTTTAGCCTTTTCCAGTCGTAACCAAGCTCAACAGCGCTCTCCATCATCCTTCTTGCGCCTGGCCCGAAAATTTCGTCCGATGCCGGCGCTATTGGCAACTCCTTTTTCAACTGTGCCACTTCTTCCTCAAGCTCAATGCCATATGCCCTCATCATCTCAAAAGGCGGGTCAAAAGCGGTTGCGCAATAGAAGATCGAACTTCCTCCAGTGCAGGTGCCACGCACCATTGCAAGGAATTTTTTATTTGTGAAAAGGACGTTCTTGCCCGGGATGCCAAAATTCAGAGCCATCTGGAACATATTTCCTTTGACGGGCGCGTTGCCGCCCCATTCAAGGATCAGTACGTTTTTCCCCTGACCGGTAAGTTCGCGGGCAACTGTTGCCCCGCCTGGGCCTGATCCAACGACAACTGCATCGTAATGTTGGGATGTGGTGTTCATGGCTCACTCCTTTTCCAAAAGTCAAAAAAAGATTGACGTCTGCGCTGGTTTTTTAAGGAAGATTGGGAATTAGCCGACAACCTGAAGGAGGAGTTGGTATGGAGTTGTCTTTGCCAAAGACGCTGTCTGACCAGATATCCGAGTATATCGTGGATAAAATCGTTCGTATGGAGCTTGAACCTGGTGAGCGTATACTTGAACAGAGGATAGCTGATGAACTTGGGGTGAGCCGTGCGCCTGTTCGGGAGGCACTGCGGAATGTAGCCAGAACCGGTCTTGTTGAAATGGTTCCCCGGTGCGGAGCGCATGTAAGAAGGATAACACAAAAAAGCATAGAAGGGCTTTGCGATGTTTTTATACTGTTGTTTGGGCATGTCGTTCGCAGGTGAATCGAAAACTGCGATGAGGATCATCGCCTGAAGCTTGCAGTGGCTTACGACAGGATGGTCGAGTGTGTCGAAAAAAACGAACCGTTGGGGTTTTACCATGCAATTCTTGAGTTTGTAGAGATAGGTGTCGAGGCGACGGGTAATCCCGTGTTGGGCCGGATTATTGCCGGCATAATGCCCAACATGCGGCGGTTGCAATACCTTTCCATTATTTTACGTAAGAGCTCATTCCCGGATTGTACTCATTATTTCAAGGAGATAGTGGAAGCGCTTAATACAAGAGACCCGCAAAGAGGTGTGGCCGCACTTGAGTCCTACATAGAAAGTGAAAAGGAGTTTGCAATAGGTGTTTTAAAAGAGTCCGGTTTTGCCCATTGTGATGATGGCACAGGTTGAAATTACCATGCTGCCGTGCCTGCTTAATTTTGTCCGTTTGCCGGTGGGTTGCCAAAATATCTTTTGTGACGAATCGATTGATGGTTTTGACGCCTTTATGCGTGGAAGCTGGTAAACAGGTCATGTTTTGGAAAAGGCGCAAGTGATTTTGATATATCGACTTTTACAACAAAGGCCGGTATATCCCTGTAATACTATATATTGTGGCTAAAATTCCTTGACATACAATTTGTAGTCACATAAAGTAAATTCGGAATTTTGGCATGGCACCAAGTTTGTGAAGGATTGTGCAGTATTGGCAGATTTCCCCTTGACAAAAATTTTTATCAGTGATAATATAACAAAATTTTACATGGCCATAGTGGGGATGTAGCTCAGCTGGGAGAGCGCGGCGTTCGCAATGCCGAGGCCAGGGGTTCGAGCCCCCTCATCTCCACCAGACGTGCCCTTTTGGATTATGGCTGCATCCGGGCAGAAACATGAAGGGCCGGTTGGCTGTCCTGAAAACGGTTGTATTTGCTTTTCAAACCGGACCGCGGGAGTGAACCATGGAACGTTTTGCCTCTGTCTGCCGGCACACTGAAGAAACCAAGGTAGATGTAGAGATCCTTCTCGATGGGACCGGCAACAGGGAAATATCCACCGGTATCCCCTTTTTTGATCATATGCTGAATCTTTTTGCCGTCCACGGGTTTTTCGACCTTAAGGTCGAGGCAAAGGGTGATATCGATGTTGATTTCCACCACACGGTTGAAGATGTCGGTATAGTACTTGGAAACGCTGTCAGCAAGGCTCTTGGAGAAAAGGTGGGGATAAGGCGCTACGGGTTTGCCCTTACTCCAATGGATGAAGCTCTTGCCCGGTCCGTGATAGATCTGTCCAACCGGCCATATCTGGTTTTTAAAGTCCCGCCTGTGGCTGCGTCTGAAACCGGTTTCGGGGTTCAGCTTGCCAAGGAGTTTTTCCGGGCATTTGCGGTTAACGCCGGTATGACGCTTCACATTAACGTAGAGTATGGCGAGAATGAACACCATGTTATAGAGTCGGTCTTTAAGTCGGTTATAGAGTCGGTCTTTAAGTCGGTTGCCAGGGCTCTTGACATGGCTGTTGGGCTTGATGACCGGATAACCGGGCAGCTTTCCACCAAGGGGTGTATATAATGCTGGTGATTCCTGCTGTAGATATAAAGGGCGGAAAGTGCGTCCGCCTTTTTCAGGGTAAAATGGACGCTGAAACTGTGTTCTCAGACAGCCCTGCCGCCATGGCAAGGCGCTGGGAAGAGGAGGGTGCGAGGCTGATACATGTTGTCGATCTTGACGGAGCTGTGGGTAAAAAGCCTCAAAACCTGGAGCCGATAAAGGAGATAGTGGAAAGCGTTTCAGTCCCGGTACAGGTGGGGGGAGGCATCAGAACGCTTGACACGGTGAAGATGTATGTTGAGCTTGGTGTCGCAAGGATCGTTATCGGTTCGGCGGCTGTTAACGATCCCTCACTGGTTGAGGAGGCATGCCGCAGTTTCCCGGGCCGCGTTGTTCTTGGAATAGACGCTAAAAACGGTATGGTGGCTATTGAGGGGTGGACCAGCACGAGCAGTATGACGGCTATAGAAGTGGCAAAACGGTTTGAGGGGTGTGGAATAGCTGCCGTAAACTTCACTGATATCAACAGGGATGGGACACGGACCGGCCCCAACCTGGATGCTATCTCCAAGTTCGCTGAGGCGGTAAACATCCCTGTGGTCGCATCCGGGGGCGTTTCAACGATAGATGACATAAAGGCGCTCCTTCCTCTGCAAAAATATGGCGTAACAGGGGTTATAACAGGAAGGGCGCTTTACGACGGAAGCCTGGACCTGGCCGAGGCCATTTCAGTCGCCGCTTCAGAGAGTTAACAGCCACAGGAGGACACCGGGTGACGCTCTACATTCCCGACGATATCGTTGCGGAGATAAAGCACACAGCCGACATTGTCGATATTGTTTCAGAATCGGTTCGTTTGAAAAAGACCGGCAGAAACTACGTTGGCTTGTGCCCTTTTCACTCGGAAAAAACACCGTCGTTTACAGTGAGCGCTGACAAGCAGATATTCCACTGTTTTGGGTGCGGTGAAGGTGGAGATGTTTTCAGGTTTGTCATGAAGCACCAGGGCCTGGATTTCACGGAGGCGGTTGTCACGCTCGCCAGGCGTTACGGCGTTCGGCTGCCTTCGGAGGGCAATCGTTCTCCGAAAGATAAGACCATGTCTGAGCGGCAGCAGCTGCGGTCGGTAAACAGTCTTGCCATGGATTTTTTCAAATCGCACCTGAGGGAAGGCCCTGGTAGTGAGAAGGCAGCAAGGTATCTGGCCGGGCGGGGCATTTCATCCGATGTGATAGAGGAGTTTCATCTTGGATACGCGCCTGCCGGATGGGATAACCTTGCCGGTTTCCTGGCAAAGAAAGGAGTTCCTCTGGGGTTTGCTGAAAAGGCCGGGCTGGTCGTTAAAAAAAATTCGGGCACGGGATACTATGACCGTTTCAGGGACAGGATCATTTTCCCTATCATGGATATCTCAAACCGTGTAATAGGTTTTGGCGGAAGGGTCCTTGATGATTCGCTGCCTAAATACCTCAACTCACCGGAGACGCCTTTGTACCACAAGGGCAGGTCGCTTTACGGCCTGTCTGTCACCAAGAATATCTGCCGGCAGTCTGGCGAGGTGTTTATAACAGAAGGTTATATGGATTTTTTGGCCCTGTACGGCAGTGGGATAAAGAATGTCGTTGCGACTCTCGGGACGGCACTGACGGTTGGGCATGTCCGGGCGCTTAAGGGGTTTGTTGAAAAGGCGATCCTGGTTTTTGATTCTGACGAAGCAGGCATGAAGGCAGCCAGGCGCAGCATCGATGTGTTTAACAGTGAAAAGGGGCTCTCTCTTTTTATTCTCGTGCTGCCCAAAGGCCATGATCCTGACTCCTATGTGCGTGAAAAGGGAACCTCTGCGTTTAAAGAGCTTGCTGCTACGGCTCAAGAGCCTGTTTTTTTCCTGCTTGAAAGCGCTATACGCAATTACGGCCTTTCAGTGGATGGTAAGATTAAAACGGTATCTGAGGTAGCCGAATACCTGGCTGCGGTGGAGGATAGTGTAGCAAGATCGCTGTATGTGAAGGAGGTTGCCGAGCGTCTTGGGATCGAAGAAAGGGCAATGCTGGAAAAGGTCCGCCTTGCTGCCGCTCGCCAGTCACAACAGGCGCGCAGACGGCCTGGCGGTGTTTTCGAGGTGGGGGGCGAGGACAATGGCCCGGATGATGATGTTGACGAGGTTGCGCGTGCCTACAGCATTGAATATCGCATGGAGTTGCAAATAATTGCGATGATGCTTCACGTTCCAGAGATGATATGCGAAATAGAGGAAAAAAATGTTTTAGATTTTTTTACTAACGATTTTTTAAAATCCATAGGGAATATAATAGTTACTCATCGCGCCGGCCTTGAAAACCGTTCGGCAGATATAGTCGAGCTTGTGGATAATGATGCAGGCAAGCGCATAATAACGGCTCTTTTCGTCGGGGACGAACTTTCAAACTGGACCGAAGAGGGGTGCCGCAATTTAATAAACCGTTTTATGACAAGCAGGGCACGCCGTTCAGACAACCTGACGCAAATGATAAAGGCTGCCGAGGAGAATCATGATGACCGGCTTTTGGATGAGCTGCTGAAGGCAAAGGGGGCCATTGCCCGGCAAAACAGGATGATGAGCGCCAAGAGCAGTAGCGAACTTTAAAGACATTGCCGTAATACAAAAGCTTTACAGGTGGCTTTTGATATTTTGCAGAAGTAAACAAATAAACACATATTAGGCTTTGTAAGGAGAATTTGCGGTATGGCAAAGAAAACCTCTGCAAAAAAGCAAAAAACAGAACAAAAAGGAAAAACTGGGGCCAAAGAAGTAAAAGCATTGGAATCGGCGTCTGCTTCGGGGAAAACCGCAAAGAAGGAAAAGCCGGGAGCAAAAAGCAAGACTGCCGCTAAAGCTTTGAGTGAAAAAAAACAAAGCACTGCTGCTGCAAAGTCAGACTCCGGGTAAGGCGGGAAAGAGACCGGTGCGGCGAAGAAAACTGCTGCAAAAGCAGTAAAAGAGAAGGCACAGGCCAAAACATCTGGAAAGAGCTCATCTGCCGGGGGCAGGACGACTGGTGCCAGGGGTAAGAGCGACGTTAAAAAAGCCGAACCCGGCAGGACTGTAAGGAAAAAAACAGCTGCCCATACAGCAGGCCCAGATGGATTTAAGACTAAAATAAGAGAGCTTGTGGCAAAGGGGAAGAAACAGGGAGAGCTGACGTTTGAGGAGGTTGAGAAGGTTATTGCGGCAAACGACATCCC
>MZGQ01000010.1 GCA_002085115.1 Desulfococcus sp. 4484_241 | reverse complement strand
CCCTCCTGATTTCGTAGGCACTACGCCATTTTTTAGATTATGGATAACTATCTGTTATTCTATCGTATTAGGTATTTTGCATTTCCACAACTGTCGAACGCGGGGTAACATGTAACATCATGACTTTATGACAAGAATGGCGGTATTCCCCAGTGCCCGGACAAGCTTCACACTTGGATCGCCCAGGACAAACTCCCCGGCCTTGGTTTACGCCCTATCCCAAGTTTAACACCTGCTGCATCAGAAATGGTGGATTTGGACATATTTCAGATTGTAACATATTGAGCCCCGGTTTTTTCAAACCGCCTTATCAAAAGCACCCGTTCTACAGCCCCTTTAAAAGATGCGGTGGTATGCTGGACATAGCAGCCTTTACATCCTCAAGAAAATTCTCAAGGCCCTTCTTCTCTATTACCACTGCAAGCTGAAGTGCAAGAACACATATTGAATCAATATCCTCATCGTTGTAGCGCTGGACATCGGCGGTATACATCCTAAGCATCCCAAGCACGTTATCGCCGCACATGATGGGAATCGACAGCAGTGATTTTATCCCCTCCTTTTTTGCGGCCTGCGGATAATGGATATACGGGCTTGTCTGCATATCCTCGATATAGACCGGTTCCTTTTTGAAAAATGCGGAGTATTTTTTATCCACAAGAACCGGGCCCTTGTTTACATACTCGTCGCTTAGCCCATGGGTCCTTACAGGAAACAGCTGTTTTTCCCGCTCGTCAAAAAGCATGATGCAGCAGCCCTTTAGCATGAATGTTCTGCACAATCCCTCCACGATGTGCGTAAAAAGAAGATTCAGATCCTCGTAGCTTGAGATCGCCTTGCTTATCGCCTTAAACTCCTTTAAGTAAAATTTTCTTTCAACTTTAATAGCCATATAATACCCCCTGGTTTGCAATCAGGATGCCTCGAAACGGCCTCAGCTGCTGTTTGGCTGCGTTAGCCGCAACATGATCTGCACCTGCCGGAAAAAAACAGTCCACCATTGATATCCCACAGGCCAGGCAGTGGCGGTTGTTCAACTGCCTTTTCGAGCAGCCTCAAAAAAAGCTCCCTTTCTATTTCAACAGCACCAAGGCTCTGCAGGTGGGCGGTCGTGACCTGGCAGTCGATCATTTCAAAACCGTGCGCCTCAAGCAACTCGACAAGCTTGACAAGAGCCGCTTTTGACGCATTGCTGACTCTTGTAAACATAGACTCCCCGAAAAAACACCGGCCGATGGTTACGCCGTACAATCCGCCCGCAAGTGCCCCGTCATGCCAGGTTTCAACCGAATGGGCATATCCGGCCCGGTGAAGACGGCAATAAGCGTCAATCATATCATCCCCAAGCCACGTATCCTCACCGTTTTCTATCCGAACCCCGGCGCATGATTTTATAACATCGTCAAATGCGGCATCTATTGTAAATGTAAAGGTCCCTCTGTTCATCAGCCTGCGAAGGCTCCTTGAGACCTTGAGCCGATCTGGGAACAGGACCAGGCGTGGATCGGGAGACCACCACAGTATTGGCTCAGGGCCCGAGAACCATGGGAAAATACCGGCACGGTATGCCGCAAGCAAACGTTCCTCCGACAGGTCCCCGCCTACGGCAAGGAGCCCGTCACTGTCCGCAAGGCGGGGATCGGGGAACAATGAAACACTGTCGCTTAGCACAAATATTGCCATGCACACTCCCCTACACGTGGCAGGATGATTTACAAACAAAATGTGCGGGTAACTCAATCAGCAGGGACCGCCGAAGTACTGAAAGAAAAGGCAAGGCCATCTTCGCCTGCGCCGACATGCACAAAACCGCCTTTTGCAAGCCTGCCGAAGAGTATCTCATCTGCCAGTACATCTATGATGGATGTCTGGATCAACCGCTCCAGGGGCCTGGCGCCGTATGCCGGGTCATGGCCATGTTTTGCAAGCCAACTGCGGGCGTCAGCATCAACCGATATCGTCACTTTTTGTGCCGCCAGGCTGTCGGCAAGCTGGCGGATGAACTTATCCACCACCCTTTCCATAACTTCAAGATTCAGGCGGTTGAACCCGACTATACCGTCCAGCCGGTTCCGGAATTCAGGCGAGAAGAAATTTTCCACCGCTTTCTTCCCTTTGCCTGCCGGATCACTGCTGTTGCCGGAAAAGCCGATGGCCTGGCTGCTTATCTCCCTGGATCCCACGTTGGATGTCATGATAAGAATCACGTTCCTGAAATCGGCTTCCTTGCCATTGTTGTCGGTCAGGGTCGCATGATCCATTACCTGCAGCAGGATGTTGTAAACATCGGGATGGGCCTTTTCTATCTCATCCATCAAAAGAACGCTGTGCGGGTTCTTGCGAACCCTGTCGGTAAGCATCCCGGCCTGGTCAAACCCGACATACCCAGGCGGCGCGCCTATAAGACGGGCTACTGCGTGCTTTTCCATGTACTCGCTCATGTCAAACCTTATGAACGCAACACCGAGAATGGATGCTATCTGCCTTGCAATTTCTGTCTTGCCCACGCCAGTAGGTCCTGTAAACAGAAAAGAACCTATCGGCTTGTCCGGTCTTCCCAGCCCGGCCCTGCCGCGTTTTATGGCAGTGACGACAAAAGATATGGCCTTGTCCTGGCCGAACACAACCTTCTTTAGGTCCTGCTCTAAAGTGGCAAGCTTTTCCCTGTCGTTCCTGGATACCTTGCGTATCGGCACACGGGCCATGCTGGAAACGATCTTTTCGATATCGGACGGGTGAACCTTTTTCCGAAACCCTTCGCCTTTCAGCCTTATTGCCGCACCAGCTTCATCTATCACGTCAATGGCCTTGTCAGGAAGGTAGCGGTCGTTTAAAAACCTGGAGGAAAGTTCGACAGCGCTCTTTAACGCTGTTTCGGTAAATACAATATTGTGGTGCTCTTCGTAACGCGACTTGAGTCCCTTTAAAATCCTGATGCAGGTGGGAATTGACGGTTCGTTAATCTCAATCTTCTCAAACCGCCTGGACAGGGCCCGGTCCTTTGCAAAGTGGCTCGAATACTCCTCGTAGGTGGTGGAGCCTATACATCTTATCTCCCCGGTTGCCAGAACCGGCTTTAAAATATTGGAAGCATCCATTGAACCGCTGCTGGTTGCACCGGCACCAACTATTGTATGTATTTCGTCTATGAACAGAATCGAGCGCCTGCGTTTTTTCAAGGCAAGCACCACCTTTTTCAGCCGTTGCTCAAAATCGCCCCTGAATTTTGTTCCGGCGAGAAGCGAGCCAAGATCAAGTGCGTAAATCCTGGTCCCCTGGAGAAGATCGGGGACGTCCCCGGCGGCTATCTTCTGGGCAAGCCCCTCGGCAATAGCTGTCTTGCCCACTCCGGGCTCTCCAACGAAAACCGGGTTGTTCTTCCGGCGCCTGCAAAGGACCTGTATAGCCCTTTTCATCTCGGCTTCCCGGCCTATGACCGGATCCAGCGCTCCTTCTTCCGCACGCCGCACAAGCTCTACAGTAAAAGCCTCAAGGGGATCTGCACCCTTCTTTTTTCCCTGTTTTACAGGCCTGCCCGACTCATCAGTTTCCGGCCAGACAGTATTGTCATCGGCCCCATGTGATATGTACCTTAAAACCTCCAGCCTGGTGATACCCTCGGCCTCCAGGAAATAAACCGCGTAGGACGATTTTTCCTCGAAAAGAGCGGCAAGAATATCACCCACCGCGACCTTATCCTTGTCGGCAGCACGCGCATGGTTGACTGCCCTCTGTATGACCCGCTGAAACCCGACCGTCTGCTGAAGCACATACTCATCCTCTTCAGGAACACGCTCTATCTTGTGCACAAAGAAATCCCGCAGCGCCTCTTTAAGCGCATCAACGTCACCACCGCAGCCGCTTATGATATCTATACCTGTGCTGTCGTGCAAAATGGCGTAAAGAATATGCTCGAGGCACACAAATTCATGGCGGTATTTCTTCGCCTCGTTCACCGCAAACCCCAGTGTGGCGCTAAGTTCCCTGCTTATCATTGATTTACTACTCCTTTTCCATGGTGCACTTTAATGGGAACCCGCGCTCACGCGCGCAGGAATGAACCATTTCGACCTTTGTTTCTGCTATCTCATAGGTGAAAACGCCGCACTCTCCAACACCGTTGTGATGAACATTCAGCATAATCATGGTCGCTTCTTCCAGGGATTTCCTGAAGACGTGCCGCAACACCTCAACTACAAATTCCATGGTGGTATAGTCGTCGTTGTGAAGCAGCACCCTGTAAAGCGAGGGGGGCCTGACCTTCTGGCCGGCCTTCTGAAGACCCCTTATCTTTATTCCTGAATCGCGATCGCTCATCCTTGCTGCTTCTCCATGGCAATGGACGGTTTTACCGTCCCGTGTGACATAATACCCAAAACAACGCCAAAAACACAAAGACAATCACGGGAGAACCATAAAACCGGAATGATGAGCATAGTCTGGTGCCTCTGCAGAATGTGGTTATCCGAACACTCCAGGCGGAAATCCTGCACAGCCGCAAATCCGCTGACCTAAGGTTTCCCGTGTTTACCCGTACTTTTATGATACATATTTACAGGCGGCGAATCAAGTCACCATAGTGGTTAAGTGAAAAATTTATTGCCCGAAAAAAAACATCTGGCCAAGGAGATTAAACGTGCAGTTCAGCCGCATGGGCTTGCTTACCAGCAGAAACATTCGGTCTGATACTTTGTCCTTGAACCGCAAAGGAGTGCAGCCTAAACGAATTCTTCCCCTTGCCTATGCCCCGCAGCATTTTTTATACTTTTTTCCACTGCCGCACGGACAGGGATCGTTCCTGCCGATCTTTTCATTTTTGCGCCTGACCGGCTCCTTCCTGGCTTCATCATCGCTGCCGTGTGAAAGCGTGAATTGCTGCTCCTTTGGCTCCATCAGGGACTCCATTGTTTCATGGGTCTGAAGCTGAATCCTGAACAGAATGGAAAGAGTTTCCTCCTTTATCCGCTCGATCATATCCTGGAACATCTCGAACGCTTCTCTTTTGTAAACAATAAGCGGGTCCTGCTGCGCATACCCTCTAAGGCCTATTCCCTCCTTGAGATGATCCATGGAAAGAAGGTGATCCTTCCATAATGAATCCACAGTCTGCAGAAGAAATATCCTCTCGAGTTCACGCAAATCAGCAGCGCCTATGGCTTTCTCCTTGTTTTCGTATGCATCAACAGCCGCTTCATATATCAGGTTTGCAAGGCCTTCGGTATTAAGGCCCTCCTTAGTATCATCGTCAAGTTCAAGGTGTATATTGAACTGCTTGAACACCGCTTCTTTAAGGCCTTTAATATCCCACTCTTCATAATGTGTGTTTCCGCCTGTATACAGGTTGGCTATGGCTTCGGCCCTGTCGTGTATCATATCAAGTATGTAATCCCTGAGGTCCTCTTTCCTGAGGGCCCGCCTGCGCTGGCTGTAAATCACCATGCGCTGCTCGTTCATTACGTCATCATACTCCAGCAGCTGCTTGCGTATTTCAAAGTTGTGCGCCTCCACCTTCTTTTGCGCATTTTCGATCGCCCTGCTTATCATGCTGTGCTCTATGGGATCACCATCCTTCATGCCCAGAGTTTCCATGATTTTGCGCATGCGCTCACCGCCGAATATTCTCAAAAGATCATCCTCTAAAGACAGGTAGAAACGTGAACTTCCCGGGTCTCCCTGTCGGCCGGAACGTCCCCTGAGCTGGTTGTCTATACGACGGCTTTCATGCCGCTCGGTGCCCAGTATATGAAGGCCGCCGAGCTCGCATACGCCCTCGCCAAGTACGATATCGGTCCCGCGGCCCGCCATGTTGGTGGAAATGGTGACTGCGCCTTTCTGGCCTGCCTTTGCAACTATCTCGGCTTCCTGCCGGTGCCGCTTGGCGTTCAGCACGGCATGCGGTATTCCCCGTTTCTTGAGCCTCTTGCTGAGGAACTCCGACACATCAATGGAAACCGTACCAACCAGTACAGGCTGCCCCTTGGCATGAAGTTCCTCTATCTCGTTTAAAACGGCTTCATATTTTTCCTTCTTGGTCTTGTAAATTACGTCCGGGTAGTCCTTCCGGATCATAGGCTTGTTCGTAGGGATAACAACAACGTCAAGGTCGTAAATTTTGTTAAACTCCTCTGCCTCGGTATCCGCAGTGCCTGTCATGCCGGCAAGTTTCTCATACATTCGAAAGTAGTTCTGGAACGTTACGGTGGCAAGTGTCTGGTTCTCGTTCTCTATCTTGACCTTCTCCTTTGCCTCCAGCGCCTGGTGCAACCCATCGCTGAAACGTCGGCCCGGCATGAGCCTGCCCGTGAACTCGTCGACTATCACCACTTCCTTTTTTTCCGTTACTATATAATCCACGTCGCGCTTGAAAAGCTTGTGAGCCCTCAATGCCTGGTTAACGTGGTGCAGGATATCAGCATTCTCCGGAGCGTAAAGATTTTCCACACCAAGCGCCTTCTCGGCCTTTGCCACCCCCTGGTCAGTCAGGGTGACAGACCTGGCCTTCTCGTCTATGGTGTAATCCTCCTCCTCTTTGAGTGCAGGGATTATGGCGTCGGCCTGGTAGTAAAGGTTTGTGGATTTCTCGGCGGGTCCTGAAATAATAAGGGGGGTACGCGCCTCGTCTATCAGGATGCTGTCCACCTCGTCAACTATGGCATAGTGAAGCTCACGCTGAACCAGGGTGTCGCTGTAGAACTTCATGTTGTCACGCAGGTAGTCAAACCCGAACTCATTATTCGTTCCATATGTAATATCCGCATCATAGGCGGCTTTCCTCTGCACGTCATCAAGCCCGTGAACTATAACCCCCACAGACATGCCCAGAAACTTGTAGATAGTCCCCATCCATTCGGCATCGCGCGCGGCAAGATAATCGTTTACCGTTACAACGTGAACTCCTTTGCCCGTTATGGCGTTAAGATAAACCGGAAGGGTCGCGGCCAGCGTCTTGCCTTCACCGGTCTTCATCTCGGCGATCTTGCCCTGGTGTAAAACTATGCCTCCTATCAGCTGCACATCGAAATGCCGCATGCCTAAGGTCCGCACAGAAGCTTCCCTCACTGTTGCAAAAGCCTCGGGAAGCAACTGATCAAGCGACTCTCCCTCACGGAACCGGTGTCTGAAAATCTCGGTCTGGCGTTTGAGCTGCTCATCGCTCATGGCTTTCATGGTCTTTTCAAGTTCGTTTATGGCATCCACAATAGGATAAATCCTTTTGAGCACCCTCTCGTTCCTGCTGCCAAAGACCGAAAGCAGCACGCCGCTTACCCCGCCAAGGATGTTGCTTGAAATTTTTTCAGCTGTCTCCATGAAACCCATGTGGACAATCTCCTTTTTCCCACCGGCACAATGCTGTTTGCGCCAAAACCAAAAACAGATGGCTAATTTAAAATATACTTCTCCGGGTCAACCGGCACACCATGTTTTCTGACCTCATAATGCAGGTGAGGACCTGTGGAAAGCCCGGTATTTCCCACTTTGCCTATCAGGTCCCCGCGTTTTACCGTCTGCCCCCGCTTTACCATACACTTGCTAAGATGGCCGTAACGTGTGATTATTCCGTTACCGTGATCTATTATGATCGAGTTGCCCAGCGTGCCTTTTTTGCCACTGAAAATAACCGTTCCATCGGCAGGAGCCATGACCGGGGTGCCGATTCTGGCGGCTATATCCAGACCGTGATGAAACTCCCTTAACCCTGTAAACGGGGATATCCGGTAGTCAAAACGCGAGGTTATCCAGCCGCCATCTATAGGCCTTATCGAAGGTGTTGAAGCAAGAAGACGGCTTTTATCATGAAGTGAGGAAAGCAGGGATGAAAACTCCTCTTTCTGTCTTGCAAAAGCCGCCTCAAGGATATTCAGCTGGGAATGCATTTCGCGGAGCATGGCCTGGCGCTGGCCTTCTGAATCCATGTCGGGATCTATATCGTCGGGCACAAGGCCGCCGACTCCGAATATACTGCCCGCCTCCTCTTTATCCATACCCGCGATGACACGTATTTTCTGCTCGAACATGTTGAATTTCATCAACTGGGCCTTCAACCGGTTAATGCGAAAGACAAGAGACCTGAGCCGCTCTTCCTGCTTTGAAAGCTCGGCCTCCTGGCCGGCCATTACCTTTTCAAGGCGCTCGGCTCTGGCCGACTCCCGCATGAGTATGGCATAGTCTGAAAAAAGAAACAGAACCAGCAAAAGACAGGCTGCCGCAACAAGAGCCAGCAACAGCAAAGAGAGCCTTGAGAGGGTGATGCGCCGTACCGGTGCACCGCTGCTGCTGGCGATAAAAAAGGTTATTTTCTTTGCCATCATAATAGTAATCTTATCTGACCGTCCTGTCGGCTAAAAACAAAGTTTTCCTGCACCTTAACCTGAATATAATATTCCATCGCGCATGGGAAGTACAGAGCCGTGTTTGTGAAAGCTTTTTACAGGCTAACTGGACAGATGGCTAAGACAGAAAAGGTTTAACCTTTATCATGTAGTCGATTCCGGACCACAGGGTCAACGCCACGGCACACCACAAAAGCCAGGTGCCGGCAACGTGCATATTTATGCCGAAATACTCGTAATGCAACAAAAGCGGAATAATGGCCGCTATCTGGAAGGTGGTCTTGTATTTGCCCAGCATGGAGGCTGATATGTCCTGGCCCGCATCCGCAAGCACGTTGCGCATGCCGGTTATGCCAAGCTCCCTGGCGACAATGACACATACGATCCAGCCCGGCACAAGCCCTCTTGCTGCAAGCATTATAAAGGAGCAACAGACAAGAAGCTTGTCTGCAAGCGGGTCCATGGCCTTGCCAAAGTTGGATACCATACCGTGCTTTCTTGCAAGAAAACCGTCTATATAATCGGTAATGGAAGCGACTGAAAAAACAAGCGCCGCCATAAAACAGACAAGCCGGCTTTGGGGCAGCACCAGGAGAACAACGATAAGGGGAACTGAAAATATTCTTATCGATGTAAAAAAATTCGGGTTTTGCAACATTTTCCCGGCGCCGGTCATGTTCATTACTCTTTATCCTTTCTTACGCTTTTGTTGGAGTGAAACAATCCACCACCTGCAATATAATCCATGAAAAAAACCGCGGCATCAAAAGCCGGAGATGGTGTTTCAAAACTGACCGGTCTCAAAGCAACAGAAGTCACTCCGTACTGATCCGTACAATTTGCTGCAGCTCCCCGGACATTTCAATCCGGTTTTGGGATGAGCAGCGACAGATCCTGGCAAAACCGGAAGGAAGATTGTTTACCCAAGCGTTCAAAGAACTTAGGCTTTTCTCTTTTTCCAGTCGGCCATAAACGCATCTATGCCCCTGTCGGTCAGCGGATGAGCCGCAAGTTTCTTTAACACGCCAAACGGTATGGTGGCAATATCAGCGCCCATGAGTGCTGATTCCAGCACGTGCAACGGATTTCTTATGCTGGCAACGATTATTTCTGTATCAAATGCGTAATTGTCGTATATATCGACAATCTGCTCGACAAGCACCATTCCGTCGGAAGAAAGGTCATCGAGCCTGCCCACAAAGGGACTTACATATGTGGCGCCGGCCTTGGCCGCCATAAGGGCCTGAAGCGGCGAAAACACAAGTGTAACGTTTGTTTTTATTCCCCTGGCCGCAAGCAGCCTTACCGCCTTGAGCCCGTCTACCGTCATGGGAATCTTGATCACTATGTTTTCATGGATGGCTGCAAGTTTTTCTGCCTCGCTGACCATGCCGTCGGTGTCAAGGCTTATAACTTCCGCGCTTATGGGACCGTCCACAACAGCGCAGATATCTTTTATTATGGTTTCAAAATCTCTGCCTTCCCTGGCGATCAAAGAAGGATTCGTGGTGACACCGTCAGCCATGCCCATAGAAACAGCCTCTTTGATCTCGTCGATATTCGCCGTATCGATAAAAAATTTCATTTACCCTCCCTACAAAAATGCAGTTATTATCAATTTTCTTCCAAAAACTTTTTCCTGCAATCCTCGCTGCAGAAATATACCTCCCTGCCCCCGGCCACAACCCGTATACCGTCTTTTTTTGGTATATACGTTCCGCAAACAGGGTCCTGTACCATTACATCATCAATGCGGGCCGGGCCATCATCATAAAGATGCCCGGTGCGCCTGGCTTCACGGAAAAGCCGTCTGACCGTAAAAAACAGGTATAATATACCCCCCAGAAGAAGCAGCCTGACTATCATTGTTCGCGCACCAAAATTTTCTGTTCATCCTCGCTCAAGGCGTCATAGAGCTGACGGGCGGTTTTTTTCAAAACAGGATGGACAACCCGCGGATCAATATCACACAACGGCCCTAAGACAAACCTCCGTTCATGCATTCTCGGGTGTGGTATTTCAAGCCCGTCCGAGTCTATTATCATATCATCGAAAATAACAATATCCAAGTCCAGCGTCCTTGGCCCGAACCGGATGCCGGACCTTTTTCTTCCCGCGTCACGCTCAAGCCCTTGCAGAACGCCAAGCAGAGCAAATGGCGAAAATGTGGTCTCAACCTTTACAACGGCATTTACAAACCACCTCTGGTCCGCATATCCAACCGGCTCGCTCAAAAAAAGGCGTGACCTGGCCGCCACCCGTACACCAGAGGCCGAGTCCAGCGCCAGGATAGCACGCTCGCAGTTTGCGGCCCTGTCCCCGATATTGGAACCGATGGATATATACGCCCTGTGAACCGCACCGCCGTCAGCACACCTGCCACTGTCAGCCTCAAAATTTTTAACTGCAGCTCCTCTATTCATAAACGATCACCACACGTTTGGACTTCCGTCCGACAAGGGCGCCATTGCAGCTGCAAACCACGTAATATGTATAACTGCCGCCTTTTTGCAGCTTTTCCCTGTATCTTGCCAGTACCGAGCCGTCATCGTTTTTTACCGATCCGGCAGAGGCCACTTCGCCAACCTCACGGAAATCAAGCGGACAGCCGTCACACTTATCGCCCGACAAAGGCTGCCTTGCGCGAAACACCTTGAAAACGCACTGCCTGCTTCCATATTCTTGAGGCACCACGGCCTTCCATGACAGGTATGCCACACCATCGACAAGCTGAGCGGAAAGACCTGATACCTGCGGGAAAAAGGTCTGCTCCGGCACAACCGGCATCGCTTTTCTCCCGCAAGCCATTGCCAACAGCATCACAGCGGGCAAAAAAAATGCCAGCCATCTGTTACCAGGCTCACTTGGCATCGCTCTTCTCTTCGTCGGAAAGTTGCCTGCGGGCGGCCTCGATGGCTTCCATAACCCTTTCCCGCCCTGTCCCGCCTGCCACGTTTCTCCTGTCTATTACGCTTTCCGGTGTCAAAAGCCCAAACAGGTCATCATCCGCTTCCGGCGCAAACCGTTGTATCTCCTCCAGGGAGAGCTCGTGCAGTTCCCTGCCGTTCTTCGCGGCAAAGGCCACGGCTCTTCCCACACAGGCATGGGCGTCCCTGAAGGGAACTCCCTTGCCGACAAGATAATCAGCCATATCGGTGGCATTGAGAAACCCCCGCAGGGCCGCATCCCTTGTAACTGTATCATTAACCTTTATATTGGGAAACATGGCGGTATAGATATCGATACAGGCACGAAGCGTGTCCACAGCATCGAACAGGACCGGCTTGTCCTCCTGCATATCACGGTTATAGCACAAAGGAAGAGCCTTCATGGTGACCAGAAGTGCAACGAGATCACCTATCACACGTCCTGCCTTGCCACGGACAAGCTCCGGTACATCAGGATTCTTCTTCTGGGGCATTATGCTGCTTCCCGTGGAAAATGAATCGGACAGCTCTATGAAACCGAACTCCGATGACGACCAGAGCACAAGCTCCTCGGAAAGCCTTGAAAAATGAACCATGCATATGCTTGCCGCAGCGAGAAACTCTATTGCAAAGTCGCGGTCTGAAACCGCGTCCATGCTGTTTGCCGAAATGTCGTCAAACCCGAGCAGGGATGCAGTATATTCCCTGTCGAGCGGGTAAGGTGCGCCTGCAAGGGCGGCGCTGCCAAGAGGCATGACGTTGATCCTGGCAAGGCACTCCCGGAATCTCTGGGTATCGCGGGAAAACATTTCATAATAGGCCATCATGTGATGCGCGAAAAGCACCGGCTGAGCGCGCTGAAGATGGGTATAGCCGGGCATTACAACATGCATGTGGTCATTTGCAAAATTTACAATGGCCCTGCGCAGGCATACAAGACGCCTGATCAAAGACACCGTCTCATCTCCAAGATAAAGCCTGGTGTCCAGGGCTACCTGGTCGTTCCTGCTCCTGGCTGTATGAAGTTTTCTTGCGGCAGGCCCTATCCGCTCGTAAAGAGCATTCTCTATGTTCATGTGAACGTCCTCGAGAGCGGGATCAAACACAAACCTGCCTGACTCTATATCCTTTTCTATTTCACCAAGACCCTTAACGATCGCGTCTGCATCATCCTGGCTTATGATACCCTGCCTGGCAAGCATCCTGCAATGAGCAATGCTGCCCTGTATGTCACTCTTGTAAAGCCTGCTGTCCACATCGACAGAAGATGTAAAGGCTTCAACACGCCCGTCCGTTTTTTGCGTAAATCGTCCTGCCCATGGTTTATCGGTCATGACATCCTCACGAAGTTAGTGCCCTGTCACCCATACTATCCGCCAAGCAACGTGTTAAGCCTCAGGCGCAATGCATTAAGCCTTATAAAACCTTCCGCATCCTTGTGACTGTATACACTATCGTCTTCAAACGTTGCGAAATCCTGGCTGTAAAGCGACGAGTCGGACTTTCGCCCCGTAACCCTGCAGTTTCCCTTGTAAAGTTCCAGCCGCACAACCCCTGAAACGTTCTGCTGGGTTTGATCGATCATATGCTGCATAACCTTCATCTCCGGGGAGAACCAGAATCCATAATAAATCGCCTCTGAGTACCTCGGTATCAGCGAATCCCTGAGATGCATAACCTCTCTATCCATGGTTATCGATTCGATCGCCATATGTGCTGCCCTTAGTATTGTGCCCCCCGGGGTTTCATACACCCCTCTTGACTTCATCCCGACAAACCGGTTCTCCACTATGTCCGCCCGGCCTATGCCGTGCCTTCCGCCAAGCCGGTTCAGGGTGGCAAGAAGAGTAGCTGGAGACATGCTCTCACCGTTTATGCTAACGGGATCACCCCTCTCGAAAGCTATCTCCACCTCTTCAGGCTCGTCAGGGGCCTGCCGGGGAGACACCGTCATGGTAAACATATCCTCCTGTGGCGGAGTCCACGGGTCTTCAAGGATACCGCCCTCGTAACTTATGTGCAGCAGGTTCCTGTCCGTGCTGTAAGGCTTGCTTACCGTGGTCGGCACTTCTATTCCGTGCTTTTTCGCAAAATCCATCAGGGCAGTCCTGGACCTTAAATCCCACACGCGCCAGGGAGCTATGATCTTTACATCCGGCTTCAAGGCAAGGTAGCTAAGCTCAAAACGCACCTGGTCGTTTCCCTTGCCTGTGGCGCCGTGACTCACCGCATCAGCGCCTTCAGCCTCGGCTATCTCTATCTGGCGCTTTGCTATAAGGGGCCTTGCAAGCGATGTGCCAAGCAGGTACTGCCCCTCGTAGATGGCGTTAGCCCTGAAAGCAGGAAAAACATAATCCGCAACGAATTCCTCACGGAGATCGTCTATGTAAACGGCAGAGGCCCCGGTTGCCCTTGCCTTTGGTTCTATCTCCGCCAGCTCCTCCTCCTGCCCTATGTCCGCCGAAAAGGCCACCACCTCGCAGTCATAGGTCTCTATAAGCCATTTAAGGATAACGGACGTATCAAGACCGCCCGAATACGCAAGCACCACTTTTTTTATGTCTGACAAAAGACACCTCCGCCTTTACCTGTTATCCAATATTAAACTCTTCAGCACAGCCTTGTGTATGTGCATCTTGTTCTCTGCCTGGTCCCAAACCACGGAATGCGGCCCTTCCAGTATATCATCTGTTATCTCTTCACCCCTGTGTGCAGGGAGACAATGCATCACTATAACATCGTCAGACGCGGCATCCAGGAGTGCCTGGTTCACCTGGAACGGTTTAAAAACCGCCAGCCGCTGCGAATGTTCATTCTCCTGGCCCATGCTTGCCCAAACGTCGGTGTATATGACGTCAGCGCCGGACACAGCTTCAAAAGGATCGTTTGTAACATACACCTGTTTCCCGCTTCTCTTTTCTGCAGCCTCCAGGACATCTTCGTCCGGCATATACCCTTCGGGGCAGCCGAGCACCAGGTCAAGGTCAAGGGCAGCCGCTGCCATTATCCATGAATGGGCGACGTTGTTCCCGTCACCGACCCATGCGATTCTGACGCCCTCATACCCGCCTTTCTTTTCAATTATGGTCAGGATATCGCTTAAGACTTGGCATGGATGGTACTTGTCGCTTAACGCGTTTATCACCGGAATACCGGAATACCGGGCATATTCCTCTATCAATTCCTGGGAATATGTTCGTATGGCAAGAGCATCGATATATCGTGAAAGAACTCTTGCCGTGTCCTTCACAGGTTCGGCCCTTGCGACCTGCATATCCCTCGGGCTCATATAAATGGAACTGCCCCCCATCTTATGCATGGCCGCCTCAAAGGAGACACGTGTCCTTGTGGAATGCTTGTCAAATATCAGGCCGAGAATCCTTCCGGCCATAAAGGTGTCCAAAACACCCATCTTTTCCCTTTTTTTCAACTCAAGGGCAAGATCAAAAAGACAGACAAAATCTTCCTTTTCAAGCTCATTAAGCGTTACAATGTCCTTTTTCAAAACAACCCCCCCTGCTGAATTTGCCGCCTGTTATTCAAGTGAACCAAGAATGTTGTCCAGGCATGACACAAGGCCGTCGATCTCGTTTTTTTCAATAACAAGGGGCGGTGCAAACCTCAATACCCTTTCCTGGACACAGTTAATCAAAAAACCTTTCTCCATGGCGGCAAGGACCACACCGTTTCCGTCCATCGTCAACTCCATTCCGAGAAGCAGGCCAAGCCCCCTTACATCAGCCACACAGGCGTGTCTGGACTTGAGTTCAAGAAGCCTTTTCTTGAAATATGCCCCGGTTTCCCGGCAGCGCGCCAGGATATTATCCTTTTGCATTGTTTCAAGCACTGCCAGCGCTGCTGCGCATACAACCGGATTGCCACCAAAAGTGGTGGCATGAGAGCCGGGTCCGAAGGCCGAAGCGACCCGCTCGGTCGCCAGCATCGCTCCTATGGGCAGGCCATTGCCAAGAGCCTTGGCAAGGGTCATAATGTCAGGGGCAACATCAAAATGTTCATGGGCGAAAAGCCTGCCCGTCCGTCCCATGCCGGTCTGGACCTCATCGAAAATCAGAAGAGCACCAACATCGTCACAGATTTTCCTCACCTCGGCCAGATACCCTGCGGACGGACAGCATACACCACCTTCACCCTGGACAGGCTCCACCATCACTGCGCATACCGATGAAGAGATCTTCTTGCGAAGCGCATCGGGATCATTGAACGGGACCATCTCGAAACCTGGCAGAAGGGGAGCAAACCCCTTGCGGATTTTTTCCTGGCCGGTCGCCGACAGCGTTCCCATCGTCCGCCCATGGAACGATTTTTCCATGGTGACGATCGTGTAACGGTCCTTCTCGCCCCTGTCATAGAAATATTTCCTGGCCAGTTTGATCGCGGCTTCGTTCGCCTCTGCTCCGCTGTTGCAGAAAAAGACCCGGTCTGCAAAACTCTTTTCAACCAGCGCAGCCGCAAGTTCGGTCTGTGGCAACGTGTAAAAAAGATTCGATACGTGGCACAGCATGCCGGCCTGGTGATACACGGCATCTGCAACAGCCGGGTGGGCATGACCAAGATTGCACACCGCTATGCCCGCAAGAAAATCGGTATAGGCCTTTTTATCCGAATCCCATAAAGTGCATCCCTCGCCCCTCTCTATCAAAAGGGGCAATCGTTGGTAAGTGTTGGCAAAAACACTGTCCGCTTTTAATGTTATCTCCTGTTTCATGACATTCCGATCGGCTCCTGCCGGCATGAATCTGTCGGCAGCCAAGCTCTTTTCTTTTATGCACTATTGGTAAAAAATTTCCAAATTCGGGCGCAAGCCCTGCAAAATCATGCAACAACTTCGGTCCCTATGCCGCTGTCGGTAAACAGCTCCAGAAGAACGGCATGGCGCCTCCTGCCGTTTATTATCTGGACCTTTTCCACACCGTACCGTATGGCATCCAGGGCGTACTCTATCTTGGGAATCATCCCGCCGGTAACAACACCGCTTGCCACCATCTTGCCTGCGTCCGCCGCATTTATGGATGATATCAGGTTTCCTTCACTGTCCAACACCCCGTCCACATCGGTGAGCAGTATCAGCCGCCCCGCCCCGATGGCGGCCGCCACCTTTGAAGCGACAAGATCGGCATTGATGTTGTAGGTTTCGCCGTTAGCTCCCACCCCGACAGGCGCTATAACCGGTATAAATCCCCTGTCGGACAGGGTCGCGATAATGTCGGGATCTATGCGTTTGACATTACCCACAAGGCCGGGATCTATGATTTCAGGCGGCTTGTCTCCGGAGGTGTCATCCATTATGGTAAGCTTTTCCGCAGTTATAAGCCCGCCGTCCTTACCGCTTAACCCTATTGCCTTTCCCCCGTGCCTGTTTATCTGGGCGACTATAGCCTTGTTCACCTTGCCGCCTAAAACCATCTCGACCACGTCCATGGTTTCCTCGTCCGTGAACCGCATGCCGCGGACGAAACTGGTCTTTATCCCCATTTTCTCAAGCACCTGGTTTATCTGCGGACCGCCGCCGTGAACCACTACCGGGTGAAGACCAACAAATTTGAGCAGGGTGATATCACGGGCAAAATCGTTTTTAAGCTGTTCATCCACCATTGCATGGCCACCGTACTTGACCACTATGGACATGCCGGAAAACTGCCTTATATATGGCAGGGCCTCTATCAATATGTCGGCTACGTTTGGTTCCATCATCTCACCATTGGACATAAACAAACATCTTTCCATGACCCGGATCTTTACGGGCCGGTTTTGGCACAGTTTCAATACCGGCTGCCTTAAGGCCAAAACCGCTGTGCCATGAATGCGCCGGCATCCAAAAGCCCTCCCGGTTTGGCTTACAGTATAAACCTGCTTAAATCCTCGTTCCCCCGTATCTCTTTCAGGCGCTCGTTCACGTATGCCCTGTCTATGACCACCTCTTTTGTGTCAAGATCAGGAGCCTCGAAAAGCAGGTCCTCGAGAAGGTATTCCATGAGTGTATGCAGTCTCCTGGCCCCGATATTTTCCGTGTTCTGGTTCACCTCTTCAGCCATGCGTGCTATCTCATCAACCGCTTCGCTGTCGAAAACAATATTGATCCCCTCCGTCCTTATGAGCTCGGCATACTGGAGAGTAAGTGCGTTTTCCGGCTCTGTCAATATCCTGGCAAACTCGTTACGGCCCAGCGAATCAAGCTCAACCCTTATGGGGAACCGCCCCTGTAATTCAGGTATAAGGTCGGACGGTTTGCACATGTGAAAGGCTCCGGACGCTATAAACAGGATATGATCGGTCTTGACAGGGCCATATTTGGTCATAACAGTGCTGCCCTCAACGATCGGCAGCAGGTCCCTCTGAACACCTTCGCGTGAGACATCCGGCCCTGACGCCCTGTTTGTGGCAACTATCTTGTCTATTTCATCCAGGAAAATAATCCCCGATTGTTCAACCTTCTCAACAGCCTTGCGCACAACCTTGTCCATATCCACAAGGTCCTGCGCCTCTTCATCGGTGAGTATCTGGAGAGCCTCTGAAACCTTAACCTTTCTTCGCTTCTTGTTCTTTGGCAACAGTCCGGAAAACATATCCTTAAAGTTTACGCCAAGCTCCTCCAGGCCTGCGTTGCTGAAAATTTCAACCACCGGCATGCTTTTATCCAGCAACTCCAGGTCTATGTAACGATCGTCAAGTCTGCCCTGTCTGAGCATGGTCCTTAACTTTTCACGTGTAGAGGCCCTGCGTTCCTCAGCAACCGCAGCCTGTGGTGTGTCATCCGTTGTATAGGCATCATCATGGCCGGAAACGTCCGGCTCCGGAAGCAGGATATCTAACACCCGTTCCTCGGCGCGTCCTGCCGCCTTTTCCCTGACTGCCTCACGCTCTGCGATTTTAAGGTCATTTACCGTCAGCTCCACAAGGTCCCTTACCATCGACTCCACATCCCTGCCGACATACCCCACCTCTGTAAACTTGGACGCCTCTACCTTGAAAAACGGGGAATCGGTGAGCCTTGCGAGCCTTCTTGCTATCTCGGTCTTGCCCACACCGGTAGGGCCGATAAGTATTATGTTCTTGGGGGCTATCTCATCCCGCATCTCTTCGGGAACCTGGCGCCGCCGCCACCTGTTCCTGAGGGCTATTGCCACAGAACGTTTTGCCTTGGCCTGGCCGATTATATACTTGTCAAGTTCTTTTACTATTTGCGCAGGTTTAAGATCGCTCATTTTCCATCCATAATTTACAAAAAACATTGCCGTGTTTTACGGTTACAGTTCCTCCAGCGTGATTTCACTGTTGGTATAGACACATATAGACGATGCTATAAGCATAGACTCCTTGACGATTGCGGCAGCATCAAGGTCGGAATGGTTGACAAGCGCCGTTGCGGCAGCTCTTGCACCCGTGCTGCCCGATCCTATACTCAGGATTCCGGTATCAGGCTCTATAACATCACCGTTGCCCGATATCAGGTACATAGACTTTTCGTCAACCGCTATCATGAGGGCCTCGAGCCGTCTTAAAAATTTGTCTGTCCGCCAATCTCTTGCAAGCTCCACGGCTGCACGTGTCAGGTTCCCGTTGTAACGCTCAAGCTTGGACTCGAGTTTTTCGGAAAGCGTCATGGCGTCCGCCGTGGCCCCTGCGATCCCGACTATAATTTTGTCATTATATATTCGACGGACCTTCTTTGCCCCGTGCTTTATTATGGAAGACTCCATTGTCACCTGCCCGTCACCGGCAACGGCTGTCTTGCCCTTGTGCCGAACCGCAAGAATCGTTGTACTCCGCAACACAGGCCCGGAGCTATTTTCTTGGATGGGCATTGTCATATACCTCCATAAGTTTCTTCATCGTTACATGCGTATATTTCTGCGTGGTGGAAAGACTCTTGTGCCCGAGTATCTCCTGAACCGTTCTTAAATCAGCGCCTGCCTCAAGCATGTGTGTCGCGAAGGAATGGCGCAGGGCATGAGGAGAAAGGGAGACCTTCAGCCCGCACCTGTCGGCTACCTGCTTGAGAATACGGGAAATAGACCTGGTAGTCAGCCTGCCGCCGTTTTTGTTTAAAAACACCGGGCCCTCGTCCATGCCAATGCCGGTCTTGTCGAAAAGCCTGCGCCTGTAATGGACTATGGCCTGCAACGCCTTTTCACCAACCGGCACGATTCTCTCCTTGCTTCCCTTGCCGTGAATACGGAACACCTTTTCTGTAATATCCACGTTTTCCATGTCCAGCCCGGACGCTTCCGAAACCCTTATTCCGGTAGAGTATATGGTTTCAAAAATCGCCCTGTTCCTGAGATCAGGCAGCGTTTCTCCGGTTATTGAATCAAGGAGCCTGAACGTGTCGTCAACCGACAGATAAACCGGTATCTTGCGCCCCACCTTTGGCGATGCCACCGCTTCAGCCGGGTTGCCGGAAAGAATTCCACGTTTTTCCAGATATCTGAAAAACGAGCGCAGCACGGAAAGTTTCCGGGATACAGAACTCTTCTCGATGCGCTTTTTGTGCAGAAAGGCCAGATACCCCCGCACCGCGATAACCGTTAAATCATCTATGGTCAACGCTTCGGGGTCCCTTGATGAGCCGGTACCGCTGCCGGCGACAAAGCCGAAAAAACCTTCCAGGTCGCTTAAATAGGCACGGCAGGTGTTTGGTGAATACCCCTTCTCAGAAGCAAGAGACTCTATAAAATTGCCGGCAAGAGGTTTCAAAAGCAATGGTTTTTTGACCTGGCGCAACTTGGGGTTCCCTTCCCGGTAGGCAGTACGTTACATGGCTGAACCTACGCGGCTGCCCTCCTGGTCTTTTTCTTGAGCTTGCTTATCTGCCTGCGCAGACGGACCGCCCTGACAGAGTCACCGGCTTCAAGAGCCCTGGCCCTCTCCCTCTTCAACTCGCGGATACGGGCCTTTATCCCCTGGATCACGGAAACATCCTTCTTCACTTCCTCCGGGATGTTCCATGCCTTCCTGATGGCGGAAAGGAGCTGCTCCTTCTTCATGCCATGGGCCCCGGTGATCTCGGGTATGGACATTGCCACTTCACGCAGCTCTGTAGCGGTCATCTTCTCAAGGGTTTTAGGGTCTATCCGCCCTCCATCACCAGTTCCATCTTCTGCGGCGGCTCCGGTTGTTTCAACTGTTTTCTCTTCCTCGGTCATTTTAAACCTCCTTGACGTAATACTACGAAAACGAGTTGTTATATTGTTAAAAATTTATTATTTCAACAGAAATCCAACTGCCTGTCAACGTGTCCGATAAAGAAAATCCTTTTTCAGCATAACATGTGCGGATTGAAAAATCACAAAAGTTCCATAACCTTCTGCAAATCTTCCCATGCCTGCCGTTTCCTGTTTTTATTTAGCATCATGTCCGCCATATGCCAGGTTGGCATAACCTTTATTCCAAACCGTTCAAAAAATCTGCCGCGCAGCATATCAAACGGTTCCTGGGTCCCGAGAACCGCTCTTGTGGAAAACTCTCCCATGGTGCACAGGACCCCCGGCCTGATCTTGCTAACCTCCTTTTCAAGAAGAAACCCGCAGGCCCCGATTTCAGGCTTGCCTGGCACCCGTCCGCCGGGCGGGCGACATTTTACTGCATGCGTGACATAAACATCATTTAAGCCAAGTTTCATGGCCTCGACTATCCTGGCCAAAAGCCGCCCCTGTTCGCCTGAAAACGTGTCACCGCTCTGTGCGGCGTCTTCGGAAGGGAAACCGCACACAAACATCACCCTGGCCCCAACAGGCCCTGTCCCTTTCACGGCGTGCAGACCCTGTTTGTAAAGAGAACAGTCACGGCATCCCCGGCCCCTGGGCGAAAGCTGCCCGCATCCCCATTTCTCTATTGTTTCAACCGATTGGCTGCTGCAAGCCAGGGAATCAAGACCGGACGAGGCATAAAGCGCAACTGTCTGCCTGATACTGTCAAGCAGGTTTATCGCCTTTCCCGCCAGATTGTATTTTGCTCCCATAATCTTTCGCTCTTTTATAAATTTGGTGTTATCCATATATCGCCATTTAAGCTCTCTGTTTTTTTACGCTGTGCCACGTAAATCCAGTGTAGCGATTTGTCAGGGGTTATTTTTTTAACAGGTTACCATTCATAAATTGCAGGTCTTGCATGGACACTATATGCGATGTTTTATTTTGATAGCAACGGCACTAATACCCATAAAAATGAGCCCCATGCAAATAAGTGTAAAAGGCCAACCCAATGAATTTGCAAAATACTCTTCCGAACAGTAGCCAAGAAATGAAAGCATAGCAATCGTCGTGGTTAACAACAAGGCTCGGCTATGTAGAACAACGCAGGCATAGAGCCCGGATGCTGTGATAGCAAGATAGAGAAACTCAAAATATGTATCTTGTACGAGAGCAAACAATCCCGCATAAACCATGATTGAACCAATGAAATAACCGAGATCTGTTAAGCGCGGATATCGTCCCTCGCACTGTAAGCCGTAAGCCGTCAACATTACACTTAGACCTGTTATCAGGATAGCCCAATTCGTAGAGGTGAGCAGTGCAACGCGGTCAAACACTACACTGTTTAGCAAGCAACTCCCTATTAACAGCATAGGTTCAACCAGTAACCGATACTCTGTTTTTTCTAAGGCAGTACCGACTAAGAAAATTGAAGCACCGATAATCATCGCGATATAAACAAGCGGAACACCGAGAAAATATGGATGTGAACATGAGTACCGTAAGCCGATATTTACTGAATAGCAGACATTGGTGTAAAGCCATTACGCCGAAGACATACAACATTACAAATCGCCAGTTATTACCGTATGGAAACACCTCGCGGATCAGTACAAACCAGCCGTTGCTCATCATAAATGCACTGGCAAGCGTAAGTGGCAGAATAATCTTTGAGGATTTTTTCTTATGCAATGTTGAAATTAGAACAATAAGGAGTATATATCCTGTGCCCAATGTGACAACAATTCGCATTGCACTGCCCATGTCATTCCAGAACATTACAATATACGTACCGATGCCTGCAAAAATAAAAATCGCGCTAAGATAACTAAATAGTGCCCATCCAAGGTTATAACCACTTGTACTTAAATAAAAAAGCGCATTTTGTAGTGGTAATTTCCCCCTTATTGTAGTATATAAAAAATAACCAAGACTTT